>NZ_JBCEWQ010000033.1:0-63345 GCF_038448545.1 Streptomyces sp. CLV115 | reverse complement strand
GTGTCGGCGGGCGGTCGGTGGGCGGGTCCGTGGTCATCCGGCCAGTGCCTTCGCGAACGCTCCCGCCTCCTGTGCGACCCCGCTGCACGTGTCGTCGGCCTTCGTGGAGTTCCCGTCCGCGCACTCCTGGTCGCGGAAGGTGGCCCACTGGGAGAGCGCGCCGATTCCCCTGCGTTCGGCGAAGGCACGCAGTGACGCCGCGTCGGAGAGGGTGAACGTCTCCCCCGCCACATCGTTGACACCGATCATCACGGTGATGTGCAGCGCCCGCCAGGCCGCGGCGTCCGACAGGCCCAGTACGTCGGTGAGCTGGTCGTGGGCCGCTTCGGCGGCCTGCTGCGCGTAGTCGCTCATGTCACCGTCGTACGAGGAGCTGTAGTTCATCGCCATGATGTTCACGGCGGACACCTCGACATCCCGTTCCACGGCGTCGCTCAGCAGGGCGGTCCCGGCCGTTTCCAGACCGTCCGGCATCACGGGCAGTGTGTATGTGACATCGAGGTCCCGCTCCTTCTGGAGGAGGCGCAGTGCCTGGTCGCGGCGGGTGATCGACGCCCGGTCGGTGAGCGCGTCGCCCTCGATGTCGAAGTCGGCCTTGTCCGTGCCGACCGCGTCGAGCACCTTCGCGTAGGCGTCGGCCAGTTCCCGGGCACTGTCGCAGGTGAGTGCGAGCTCGTTCCCCGCGGCCCCTCCGAAGGAGACCCGGACGTCCGCGCCGGTCGCGGTGAGCGCGGCGATCCGCGAGGCCACCACCCGGTCGCCGGCCTCCGCGGTGCCGCCCCACAGCGGGGTGCAGTCATCGCCGTCGGCGACGACGAAGGCCAGGTTGTACGTGTCGGGGGAACCTTCCGGGTCCGTGGCGGCGGCGGTCGTGGCGCTGACGTACGGGGTGTACGCCGTGGTGGCGGCGGAGGCGCCGGGGCCGGGGGCCTTGCGGGCGCCCCGTTCCTGGTCCGCCACCGCGCCGGTCGAGCAGGCGGAGCAGGCGAGTCCGAGGGCGAGCAGCCCGGCGACGACCGGGGCGGCACGCCGTCTGCGGCCTGTCCCGCGACCGGGCGAACGCTTCGGTGAAATCCGCATGGTGTTTGCACCTGCTCTCGTGAAGGGTTTCCGGATACGGCATCGGACAAGGGACCGGAACACAACGGAAACCTCTCACACGCCCGTACCGCTCCCACTCACAGGAAACTCACGGCCGGAGGCCGAAGAGCGCTGCCGACTGTCATCAAGTCCCTTTCCAGCAGCGCTTTTCGGGTACGCGTCACAGGCGTGCGGAACAGTCGCGGCGGCGCTCGCACTCTCAGCTCGTCACAGGTTGGCCGCCCATCCACAGCGTCCGGCCAGAAAAGGCCCAGGCTTCGCACATCGCCGTTCGCCAGCATGCGCACATGCAATCCGTCACCTCCATCGAGAACGACCCGACGCCGTCCGGGCGCCGCCGCAAGCACGCCGGAGCGCCCGAGCCCCGTGCCGGGACGGGAGCCGGGGTCCAGGAGGGGCCCGTATTCGTGGACAGCACCGGGCGCCGCGCCAGACTGCTTCGCCGTGCGGGCATCGCGCTGGGTGTCGCCTGTGCCGGTTACGCGGCCGTGCTCGGGCTCGCCTTCGTGGGAGGCATCTCCGTGTCGCCCTCGCAGCTCCTTCCGTTCGACGGCGCGCCCGCCTCGCAGGGCGGGCCGGCCGGGAACCTGCCTCCTGGCGCGGAGGGCACGCCGCCGAGCGCCCGGCCCGGCGTCGGAGCGGGCGGGCCGCCCTCGGCCGCTTCCTCTCCCTCCGCCTCCGCCACCGGGGCGGCCCGATGAGCATGCTCCACGGCCGTTCCCCGGGCAGGCGACGGCACGCCACACCGAGCAGGATCGGACGGGTCCGCCGTCAGGCCGCTCCCCGGCCACGGGTGGTCATCGCCCTTCTGCTGCTGCTCGGGCTCGTCTCCGTGATGCTGCTCGACGGCTATCTGCGGGCCGAGGTCGGAAACGACCAGCGGGTCCGCTCCGACGCCAGTTCGAGCAAGGTTCCGCAGAGCGTCCTGGACGGCGGCCCCTTCCTCAGCTTCGAGGGCGGCACGGCGCGCACGCAGTCGGTGCCGGACAAGACCGTCGTGCTGACCTTCGACGACGGCCCGGACCCCGAGTGGACACAACAGGTGCTCGACATCCTGGACGACAACGACGTGCCGGGCACGTTCTTCCTGGTCGGCTCGATGATCTCGCGCTACCCGGACGTGGTGCGCCGGATGGTGGACGACGGCAACGAGGTGGGCGTCCACACCTTCACCCACGTCGACCTCTCGTACCAGAGCTCCGCGCGCGTCACGCGTGAGATCGCCCAGACGCAGCTCGCCCTCGCAGGGGCCGCGGGCATCACGACGACGCTGTTCCGCGCCCCGTACTCCTCGACCAACGACGCCATCGACAACTACAGCTGGCCCGTCTACAAGAAGCTCGGCGCCCTGGGCTACACCAGTGTCTTCATCGACACCGACAGCGAGGACTGGCAGAAGCCGGGCGTCAGCAAGATCGTCGAGTGGGCCACTCCGAAGGACGGCAAGGGCGCCTCGGTGCTCTTCCACGACGCCGGCGGCGACCGGGCCCAGACCCTCAAGGCGCTGCCGCGGTACATCAAGAAGATGAAGGCGAAGGGGTACACCTTCACCACGGTCAGCGGCGCCCGGAACGCGCAGTCCACGCAGCCGACCCGGAGCACCCCGAACGCGCAGACCGCCCCGGGCGCGCAGGCGGCACAGCACGCGCAGGGCGCACCGGCCGGCCCCGCCGCCCCGGGCGACGCCCGGCAGAGCAACCCCGATCAGGCCGCCCACCGGACCGCCGACACCGCGACCCGCTGGGAGGGCCGCGCCCTGCTGGCCGCGGTGGCCGTCGCGGAGTGGACCGTGCCGGGCCTGGCCGCCGCACTGGTGGTGGTGGGAATCGCCGTGATGGCCAGATTCGGCATGATGCTCCTCCTCGCCCGGCGCCACCACCGACAACGCAACAGCGGCCGGTTCAGCTGGGGGCCCGCGGTCACGGAACCGGTGACCGTGATCGTCCCCGCGTACAACGAGAAGGAGTGCATCGCCAACACGCTCGGCTCCCTCGCGGCGAGCACCCATCCGATCGAGATCATCGTCGTCGACGACGGTTCGACCGACGGCACCGCCGAGATAGCCGAGTCGCTGGGACTGCCCAACGTACGCGTCGTCCGCCAGGAGAACGCGGGCAAGTCCGCGGCACTCAACAACGGTGTGCGTCAGGCGCGTTACGGCATCGTCGTGATGATGGACGGCGACACCGTCTTCGAACCCGACACCGTGCACCGGCTCGTGCAGCCGTTCGGCGACCCGGAGGTCGGCGCGGTGGCCGGGAACGCCAAGGTCGGCAACCGCAACACCGTGATCGGCGCCTGGCAGCACATCGAGTACGTGATGGGCTTCAACCTCGACCGCCGGATGTACGACCTGCTGCGCTGCATGCCCACCATCCCGGGCGCGATCGGCGCGTTCCGCCGCGAGGCCCTGCTGGCGGTCGGCGGAATGAGCGAGGACACGCTCGCCGAGGACACCGACGTCACGATCGCCCTGCACCGCGCCGGCCGGCGGGTCGTGTACGCCGAGCACGCACGTGCCTGGACCGAGGCACCCGCGTCGCTGGGGCAGTTGTGGCGGCAGCGCTACCGCTGGAGCTACGGCACGATGCAGGCGCTCTGGAAGCACCGCGGATCGGTCACGGACCGCGGGCCCTCGGGCCGCTTCGGCCGGGTCGGCATGCCCCTGGTCGTGCTCTTCCAGATCGTCACACCCGTCTTCGCTCCGCTGATCGACGTGTTCACGCTGTACGCGATGATCTTCGTGGACCTCCGGATGTCCCTGCTGGCCTGGATCGCCGTGCTGCTGGTCCAACTGGTCTGCGCGGCCTACGCGTTCCGCCTCGACGGCGAGAAGTACCGCTACCTGCTGATGCTCCCCCTGCAGCAACTGGCCTACCGGCAGCTGATGTACCTGGTGCTGATCCACTCGTGTGTCACCGCCGCGACCGGCGGCCGGCTGCGCTGGCAGAAGCTGAAGCGCACCGGTGAGGTGGGCGCCCCCGCGTCCGGCACGGAGTCGGGCTGATGGCGGGCGCACACCGTCGGCGCACACATCGCCGGGGCGCACCACCGCGTCCGCCGCACATGACGGACACGACAGACACCGCGGACATGGCGGACGGGAGGGACACGAAGGGCACGGCAGAGACGGAGGACGCCGGGGGGCCCGCGGCGCCCCGCGCCCCCGGGGCCCCGGGTGGCGGCCGTGACCGCTACTTCGACGCGCTGCGGGCGTTCGCCCTGGTGCGCGTGGTCACCTATCACACCTTTGAATGGCCGTGGCTCGGGCTGGTCTTCCCGTCGATGGGGGTCATGTTCGCGCTCGCCGGTTCGCTCATGGCGCGTTCCCTGGAACGGCCCGCCGCGCAGGTGATCCGCGGCCGGCTGCGCAGGCTGCTGATCCCGGTGTGGGCGTTCGGCCTGGTGCTGGGTGTGGCGATGCTGCTGCACGGCTGGCGGCCCGGCGCCGACGTCCTGTACTGGGTGCTGCCGGTGGGCGACCCGCCCGGCAACGCGTGGGGCGAACAGGCGTGGGCGGTGCTCTGGTATCTGCGCACCTACCTGTGGTTCGTGCTGCTGTCTCCCCTCCTGCTGCGCCTCTTCCGTCTCGCCCCGCTGCCCGCGCTCGCCCTGTCACTGGTCCCCGTCGTGCTCCTGACCGTGGTGTGGGGTGTGCCGGACGGGCGTACGGGTGCCGCGCTGAGCGATCTGTCGGTCTTCCTGTTCTGCTGGCTGCTGGGTTTCGCACACCGGGACGGCGTCCTGGACCGGCTGCGCCCCGCGGCCGTCCTGGCCTGTGCTCCGCCCCTGATGGCGGCGGGCGGCTGGTGGGCCCTGCACCACCGGGTGGACGGTTCCTACGACCTCGACGACATCCCGCTCGCCCAGGCGCTGTGGTCGGCGGGGTTCGTCCTGCTGCTCCTGCGCTTCCGGCCGGACTTCGGGTGGCTCGCCCGCCGTCGGGTGGCGGACCGGATCGTGAGGGTCTTCAACGCCCGTGCAGTGACCGTCTATCTGTGGCACGAGATCGCACTGATGGTGAGCGTGCCGCTGATCGACCTGCTGTGGAACGTGCCGGCCTTCGAACGGGGGCTGCCGCTGGACAGCGTGTGGTTCCAGTTCGCGGTCGTCTGGGTGCTGATCGCCGCGGCGGTGGCCCTGTTCGGCCGGGTCGAGGACCTGGCGGCGAAGCGGGGTCCTCGACTGCTGCCGTGATCTGCTGCTGCCCCGATCCGCGCGAGCGCCGGGCTCCGTGGCGCGGTCCGGCGGCTACTCGCCGGTGACGCCGTCGATGCGCTCCCGGATCAGGTCGGCCTGGCCGTTGTGCCGCGCGTACTCCTCGATCAGGTGCGTGAGGATGTAACGCAGCGAGAACACCTCCTCGCCGTAACTCCCGGTGATGTCGAGGGACTCGGCGGCGTCGACGACGGCCCGGGAGCGGGCGCACTCCTCGTGCCAGATCCGGAACGCCTCTTCGGTGTCGGCGTCCGCGACCTCGAACTCGGCGAACTCGCCGGGATTCGGCCCCGGCCAGTGCGCCGGCGCGACCTCGTCCCTCAACACCCTCCGGAACCAGGACCGTTCGACCTCGGCGAGATGCCGGACGAGCCCCAGCAGCGTCAGGCCCGAGGGGGGAACGGCCGGCTCCCGCAGCTGCGCGTCGGTCAGCCCCGCGCACTTCATGGCCAGGGTCTCACGCTGGTACTGGAGAAAGCCTGTCAGCGAGGCGCGCTCGCCGCCCACCTGCGGAGGTCTGTTCCTCAGGTCGTCGTTCATCGGGCCATCATGGCAACCAAGGCGGCTGGTGGACACGGCGCTGAAGGATTCGTCGTGCTGCCACTCGGCGGGTGCCCGGTCCCGGTGGGCCGGCGTTCCGGCGTTGGGGCTTTCCGGCTTCCGTGGGGATGAGCCCGGGGCGGGGAACCGAGCGGCTCAGTCGTGGAGAGCGACGCCGGGCAGTGGGAGGCCGGCGGCGTCGAACAGCACGGTTCCGCAATCGCAGCGCTCGTCCGCCAGGGTCTGGTTCGCCGCCAGTTCCCAGACCAGCATCGACGAACAGTCCGGGCAGTTCAGGCTGACCAGGGTCTCGTCGGGTTCCGAACCCCAGGCCCGCACCGGGAAGCCCTGGTGCGTCAGTCCGGTCGGCTCGTGCCCTCCGGTCAGCGCGACCAGTACCTCGTAGGTGTCGGTGCCGCTGTCACACACAAGGAGCGTGCAGCCGAGATTCGCCAGCACACCGGACAGATGACCGAGCTGACGGACCGGGAGGTCACCGCGCCTCAGGGTCGGGTCGGACTCGGCCGCACGGTGGACGGCATCGGTGTCGACATCCACCGGCTCCACCCCGAAGGCCCGCACCCGCCCGGCCACGAACTCCGCCAGCAGGCCCGGGGATTCCTCACCGGTCCAGTCCATCTCGAACACCACACCGTCGACCCGGGCACCCCGGGCCCGCTCGCCGGGGGTCAGGACCAGCTCTTCCAGTTCCGTCACGTCGAACACGCTATCAACTGCCGGATTCCCGGACCGAGCGGATGCCGCACCACCGTCGCACCGTCGTGTCGTCGCGTCGTCGCGTCGTCGCGTCGTTGTCGCGCACGCCTGGTCACGCTCCCGCGAGTCCCACCGGTCCTCCCGTCCCGCGCAGCAGGGTGTCCACGACGCGCGTGGCCAGTACGTCGGTGTCGCCACCGCCCGCCCCCTCCTTGGCGGCCTCGTGGATGAGGGCGTAGTAGACGCGCCGGGTCCAGTCGAGGTCGATGTCGGGCCGGAGCACGCCGGCCTCCTGTGCGCGGCGGAAGACCCGGGCGCAGGTGGAGCGGACCTCGGCGTGGATGCGGGCCGCCTCGGGGTGGGTTTCGTCGGCCGTGCGGTTCATGGCGAACGACCAGTCGGTCTTCACGCGGAGGACGTTGGCGGTGACCTGGTAGAGGGCGACGAGCGGTGGAGCGGCGTCCGGGCGGGCGCTGTCGACGGCCTCGGCGAACTGGCGGGCGGCCCAGCCGGTGAGCTCGTCCAGCAACGCGTCCCGGGTGGCGAAGCGGCGGTGGACGGTGGTCCGGGCGACGCCGGCGGCCCGGGCGATCTGCTCCATGCTCGCCGCCGGGTTGACCGCGAGGACCTGCTCGGCCGCTTCCAGGATCGTCCGCACGGTCCGCTCGCTGTCGGCCCGGAGCGGCCGTTTCGTCTGCTGCTTCTGCTCCGTCATGCCGACACGCTACAGCAGCACCTCTCTGCGACCTCTACTTGCAACACTTGTGTCGCAGGTTGTAGATTTTCGGCGTCGGGGAAGTAGCGACTCCGCGTCCCGTTCGTGAGGAAACGACATCAGGGAGCAGTGATGCAGCATCGGATTCTCGGCCGCACCGGCATCTCCGTCAGCAAGTTCGCCCTGGGCACCCTGCGCCTGGGCGCCTGGGGGAACAGCGACCACGACGATGCGGTCCGGTTGATCCGCACGGCGCTGGACGGCGGGATCAACTTCATCGATACCGCCGACCAGTACTCCGGCGGCGAGGCCGAGGTGATCGTCGGCAAGGCCCTCCACGGCCGTCGTGACGACGTGGTGCTCGCGACCAAGGGCCACTTCCCGGTCCGGATGGGGGACGACGACCCCAACCGGCGGGGCAACTCGCGGCGCCGGCTCACCCGGGCCGTCGACGACAGCCTGCGGCGGCTGGGCACCGACCGCATCGACCTCTACCAGGTGCACCGCCCCGACCCGGCCACCGATATCGACGAGACGCTCTCCGTGCTCTCCGATCTGGTGCGCGCGGGCAAGATCATGGCGATCGGCACCTCGGACTTCCCCGCCGAGCAGCTCGTCGAGGCCCAGTGGGCCGCCGACCGGCGCAATCACGTCCCCTTCCACACCGAGCAGCCGCCGTACTCGCTGTTCGTGCGTGGCATCGAGGCCGATGTGCTGCCCACGGCACGGAAGTACGGGCTCGGCGTGCTGACCTGGAGCCCGCTCAACAGCGGCTGGCTGACCGGGCGGTTCCGCGGCAACGAGCCGATCGAACTGGACGCCTTCCGCCGCGTGGTGGCGCACAAGTTCGACCTCGAACTGCCCGGCAACCGGCGCAAGCTCGAAGCCGTGGAGGAGCTGCTGGTCGTGGCGCGGGACGCGGGCATCCCCCTGACGCATCTGGCGCTGGCGTTCGCCGCGACGCATCCGGCGGTGTCCTCGGTGATCCTCGGGGCCCGCACCATCGACCAGCTGACCGACCAGCTCGCCGCCGCCGAGGTCCGGCTCGACGACGAGATCCTCGACCGCATCGACAAGATCGTCCCGCCCGGGGTCACTCTCAACCCCTCGGACGCCGACTACCGCCGCCCGGCCCTGGCCGCCGCGGAGCGACGGCGCAGGCCCACCGCCTGACCCGCCCTCAGGACGTCAGCCGGCACCACCGGCCGCCGCCGACCGCGGACCCAGCACGAACCAGCGTGCGGGCAGCGCGACCCGCGTACCGTCGGGCAGGTACTCGGTCTGGGCCAGGGCCGTCGCGCCCTCGTCCAGGGTGGTGAGGCCTGCGTCCCTGAGCAGCCGCCGCACCTCCTGCGCGGTGGCACTGGCCGGCTTGAGCCCGTGGGCCAGTACCCGGCGCAGCTTCTCCGGCGGGCCGTCCGGGCCCTGCGCCACCTGCCGGAGCACCTCTTTGGAGGCCGGGGTCGGCTCGGTGACGAAGGCCCGTCCCCGCTCCCCCAGCAGCGCCGCGACCGCCGCGGCGACGGCGGCCCTGGCCTCGGGCTCGCTCTGGTGAATGACGGCACGCATATAGACATTGGTGTCGCCGATCCGCTCGCGCAGGGCCGCCACGGCCTCCGCGTCGACGAGGTCGAGCTGGGCGAACTCCGCGACGCCCGCGGTGTCGGCCCGGCGGGCGTGCTCGACGGCCGCGTGCGAGAGGTCCACACCGATCGCGCGGGCGAAACGGGTGGCGAGGTAGCGGGTCTGGGTGCCGTTTCCGCAGCCGAGGTCGACGAGGGGCAGCGAAGTGTCGGCGTGCGGCAGCAGCAGTTCGGTGTGGGGTACGGAGGTGAGGGAGGGGTCGGAGTCCCAGATCGCCTCGCCGGGCGCGTCCGAGGTGGCGGACCAGTAGCCCTCCCACGCCTCGCGGTAGTGCTGTGACACGTCCATGCGCGCTCCCGGTCCGTTCGTCCCGCGACGCCGTGCGGTGTTCCGCGGCGCCCTGCTCAGGACCGGACTACCCTCCCGGGACGGCCCGGGCAAGACCCCGCACGGCATCCCCCGTTCCCTGGACGGGCTTTCACCAGGTGTGCGGCCTGGGGCCGGGGATCTTGCCGAGTGCCTGCTCGAACCAGACGGTCTTGCCGTGCGCGGTGGTGCTGGTGCCCCATTCGCGGGCGAGGCCGCTCACCACGCGCAGGCCTCGCCCGGACTCGTCGTGGGAAGTGGCGTCGAGCAGCGTGGCCGGGGCGGGTTCGTCGTCGCTGACCTCGCACAGCAGGGCGCCGGTGCGCACCAGCCGGAGCACGATGTGATGGGACCGGCCGTGCTTCACGGCGTTGGTGACGAGTTCGCTGACCATCAGCTCGGCCGCCTCCACCGCGTCCGGCAGGTTCCAGTCGAGCAGCTTCCCGCGCACCAGTCGTCGTGATCGCGCCACTTCGCGCGGGTCCAGGGCGAGTTGCCACTCCGCGACGTCGTCGCCCGGGATGCCGTTCAGCCGGGCCATCAGCAGCGCGACGTCGTCCTTGCGGCCTCCGCTCGGGTTCAGTGCGCGGATGATGGTGTCGCAGGCGTCGTCCATGGAGGCCGCCGGGTGGGCGGCCGAGGCGCAGAGCGCGGCGAGTCCGGCGCCGATGTCCTGGCCGCGCACCTCGACCAGCCCGTCGGTGCACAGGACCAGCCGGTCGCCGGGCCGCACTCGTACGGTCGCGGTCTCGAAGGCGACACCACCGACACCGATCGGGGCACCGGTGGGGAGGGTCAGGAGTTCGGCGCGGCCGTCCTCGGCCCGGACGAGCACGGGCGGGATGTGCCCGGCGTTGGCGATCTGGACCTCGGAGCGGATCGGGTCGTAGACGGCGTAGAGGCAGGTCGCCAGATACTGCTCGCCCAGGCGCTGTGCCAGGTCGTCCAGGTTGCGCAGCAGTTGGGACGGTGGCATCTCCATCGTGGCCATGGTCAGTACGGCGGTACGCAACTGACCCATCATCGCCGCCGAGTTGAGGCCGTGCCCCATGACGTCGCCGACCACGAGGGCGGTCCGGGAGCCGGGCAGCTTGACCGAGTCGAACCAGTCGCCGCCGATCCTGCCGAGCCGGGCGCCGGGCAGGTACCGGGTGGCGATGTCGCAGCCGGCCATCCGGGGAGCGACCTGGGGCAGCATGCTGTCCTGGAGCGTCTCCGCGACGTTCTCCTGGAAGGTGTACATGCGGGCGTTGTCGAGTACCAGCCCGGCGCGGGCGGCCAGTTCGGCGCCGGTGGTGCGGTCCATGTCGTCGAAGGGCTCACGGCCGGGGCGGCGCATCAGAACCATGAAGCCGAGGACCACGTCGCGGGCCTTGAGCGGCACGATCAGCAGGGAGCGGTGGGTGATCAGCGGGCGCAGGTCGCGTTTCTCGAACTCGCCCGAGATCCGGTTGCTCGCCTCCTCGCTGACGTACGGGACGAGGACGGGTTCGCCGGTGACCATGCACTGGAAGAACGGGGTGTGTTCGGGGAAGGCGATGGACTCGCCGACGGGGACGGTGTCGTCCCAGCGGCCCGGTTCGTCGTTGTGCTCGACCCAGACCCGGTGCCAGACGGTGGTGACGTCGGGCGGTCCGTCCGGGAAGCCCTCGCCGGCCAGGACCGCGGCACGCAGATGCGTACCCGCGAAGTCGGTGAAGCGGGGCACGGCGGCGCTGGTGACCTCGCGGATGGTGCGTGCCAGGTCGAGGGAGGAGCCGATGCGGCCGCTGACCTCGTTGAGGAACTCCAGCCGCTCGCGGACCGCCGCGTATTCGAGGTCCAGTTCGGGGCGGGGGACGGTGCGGGGAGCGGGCGTTGCCTCGCCGTCGCCGAGCGGGGAGCGGGCGGGGTGCCCGGAGTCGCGTCGCGGCACACCCCAGTCGGGGGTGACCGGGACCTGGCTGCGGTGGCTGAACTCCAGGACCGGGTATCCGAGTTCGAGTACCTGGGCGACGATTCTGGTCGCCTCGCCGACGCTCATGCTGGGCAGGATCTCGGGCAGCCGGCCCGCCAGCTCCCGGTAGCCGGGGAAGTCGGTGTGGAGTGCGAACGCGGGGGCGACGGTCCCCGTGTCCCGGCCCTCGCCCGTGCCGCCCCCGCCCAGCCGGCCGGCGTCCGCGGCGAGCACCAGCAGCCGTTCGGAACCCGGGCCGACCAGCGGATAGGCCCACCACAGCACGTCGATCCGGCCGCGCGCCGGTTCGTCGATCCGGGCCCGGCCCGCCATCGGGTACGACAGGCTCCCGCCCGGCGGTCCGTCGGGCTCGGCGCCGAGTCCGCAGTCCGGAACGGGACCGGCTCCGGGCCGCTCCGCTTCCTCCACCCGGCCCAGCACGCCGATGACCGGGAGGAGTTCACCGGCCGGGCAGCCGACCGCATCCTGTCTGGTGACCCCGAAGAGCCGTCGCGCGCCGCTCGACCAGTGCGAGACGAGGCCGTGCGTGTCGACCACCGCGACGGCCAGCGGCACACGGCCCGACATGACGTCGCTCGGCAACGGTGTCCGCTGCGGCGGCACCTCGGGTTCCATGGGCGGAAGGCTCCTTCCCCACCGCAACGTTCTGCGGTCAGTGACTCCACGGTACGGCTCCGTGACCGGCGTCCGCCGGGCATCGGCGGAATCGGCCCGGTGGGTTGTGCGCCCGGCGCACCGGGACGCGCACACAGCGGCGGGCCACAGGTACGGGCCGGCCCCGGAAAGCCGCCGGCCGGCCCGTCCTCGCTCCGGACGCTCAGTCCTCGTGGCCCAGTTGGAGGTCGCGTTCGGTGCGTCCGCCGCCCGCCACCTGGAGCACGGTGGCCACCGGCGGATACCCGGCCGCGATCACGGTGTACTCGCCGGTGGACAGGTCCACGAAGCGGAACGCCCCGTCGGGGCCCGTGGTGAGGGTGTCGACCACATTGCCGGCCGCGTCCAGGAGGGTGACCCGGGCGTCCTCGACGGGCCGTCCGCCGCCGGCCCGTACGATGCCGCGCAGCACCGCGCCGCCGGCGAGTTCGACGTCCTGCCGGGTCTCCCTGGCCGCCTGCACGCTCACCGGCAGCGCGGCGGGCCGGAAGGCCGGGGCACTGGCGGCGAGGGTGTACTCCCCGGCCACCAGCTCCGAGATCACATAGCCGCCTTCGCGGCCGCTCCGGGTCGACGCGACGACCTCGCCGCGGACGTCGGTGAGGGTGACGGCGGCGTCGCGGACCGGGATGCCGTCGGCGGTGACGACCGTCCCGGCGAGCCGCCCGGCCCCGCCGAGCACCACGTCGAGCTCGACGGGCCGTTCGCCCACGGTGACACTGACGGCCTGCGGCTGGTGGCCGCCGGCGGCGGCGATGAGCACGTACGAACCGGCGCCCGGCACGCTCAGCGCGTACCGCCCGTCGTCGCCGCTCGCGCCCCGTCCGACCTGCTGGCCCTGGACGTCGATGAGGGTGAGGGCGGCGCGCGGGACCTTCGTACCGTCGGGGTGCTGGACGCTCCCGCACACCGGTACGCCCGGGAGGTGGACGGACGGCGGCGCGGCGGCCTCGGTGCCCGTGGGGGTCGTGGTGGTGCGGGCGGCCGGAACGGTCACGGACTCGGCGGCGCTTTCGGGGCTGTGGTGGGACACCAGCGGTTTCTCCTTGAGGAAGAAGGCGAAGAACAGGCCGAGCGCGAGCACCGGCACGAGGTAGAGGAAGATCCGCGGCATCGCGTCGGCGTATGCCTGGATGTAGCTGTCGCGCAGCGCGGGCTCCATGGCGTGGACCAGCTGCGGGGTGATCGACTCGGGGTCGGGGAGGTCGGCGCCGGACGGCAGGCGGACGGCGAGCGCGTCCGCGAGGCGCCCGGCGAAGAGCGTCCCGAAGACGGCGGCTCCGACGCTGCCGCCGATCTGCCGGAAGTAGTTGTTGGCACTGGTGGCGGAGCCGATGTCGGCGGGCGCGACGGAGTTCTGCACGGCGAGCACCAGGACCGGCATGATCAGCCCGATCCCGATGCCGAGCACGGCCTGCGCGATGCTGTGTTCGAGGTGCGGGGTGTCGGTTTCGAGGCGGGAGAGCAGCCACATCCCGACCACCGAGATGCCGCTGCCGAGGATCGGGTGGATCCGGTAGCGCCCGGTGCGGGAGATCAGCTGGCCGGAGACGACCGACGCGATGACGATGCCGCCCATCATCGGGAGCATCAGCAGCCCGGACTCCGTGGCCGTGGCGCCGTCGACCATCTGGAGGAAGGTCGGCAGATAGCTGGCGGCGCCGAACAGCCCGACCCCGACGATCGCCCCGACGAGCGCGGTGACGTTGAAGATCGAGTCACGGAACAACCGCAGCGGAATGATGGGTTCGGCGGCCCGGTGCTCGACCACCAGGAACAGCAGGGTCGTTGCGACGGCCCCGGCCCCCAGCCCCAGGATGGTGCGCGAGCCCCACGCGTACTCCGTGCCGCCCCAGCTCGTCAGCAGCACCAGGCAGGTGGAGGCGGCCGCGAGCAGCAGCGCGCCCAGCACGTCGAGGCGGGGCCGGACGGTGGGCCTGGGGAGTTTCAGCACGACGGTGATGACGGCGAGCGTGGCCAGGCCGAACGGGACGTTGATGTAGAAGCACCAGCGCCAGGACGCGTGGTCGGTGAAGAAGCCGCCGAGCAGCGGGCCCGCCACGGACGCGAGGCCGAACGCGGCACCGATGAGGCCCATGAACCGGCCGCGTTCCCTGGGCGGCACGACGTCCGCGATGATCGCCTGGACCCCGATCATCAGCCCGCCGCCGCCGATGCCCTGGACGGCGCGGAAGGCGATCAGCTCGTCCATGGTGCGGGACCAGC
Source organism: Streptomyces sp. CLV115 (assembly GCF_038448545.1). Classification (NCBI taxonomy): domain Bacteria; kingdom Bacillati; phylum Actinomycetota; class Actinomycetes; order Kitasatosporales; family Streptomycetaceae; genus Streptomyces; species Streptomyces sp. CLV115. The sequence goes on along the minus strand of NZ_JBCEWQ010000033.1, from coordinate 49,267 downwards.
CGGCGAGCGCGGAACCGATGACGAAGACGACGATGGCGAACTGGAAGACGCCCTTGCGGCCGAAGAGGTCGCCGAGCTTTCCGTAGATCGGCAGTCCGATGGTGGAGGCGAGCAGGTACGCGGTGACGGCCCAGGACATCTTCTCCAGGCCGTGCAGCTCGCCGACGATCTTGGGCAGCGCGGTGGCGACGATCATCTGGTCGAGCGCCGCGAGCAGCAGCGTGAGCATCAGCCCGATGAAGATCATCCGGATGCGACGGCGGTCCGTCTCCGGTTCGCCGTACGGGGCGGGAGCCGGTGCCGGTCCGGCCTCGACGGAAGGCGGCGAGGGCGGTGCGGCGGCCGTTCCGGCGGTCTCCGCGCCGCCCGGCTCCTCCTCCAACAGAGTGATCCCACCCACCACGTGCCGCTCCCCTCGTCGCGTCTGCGCCGCCCATTTCTGCATTGCGCAACAACGGAGGGCAAACGCGACGGGAGGGGCGCCGGAGGCGCACTCAGGTGCTTAGTTCCCGGTGGGAGCCACTACGGCGCACAACCGGCGGGCCGTGAAAACCACCCGAACCGGTGAGGCCGGTCAAGCACGAAGAGGGCTACTTCTCGACCTCGGTGGCGAGATTCTGCAGCAGCTCGTCGTAGATCCGCCCGAGCCCCTTGGGCGCGAAGGTCTTCTCGAAGAATCCGCCGATGCCGCCGGCACCGTTCCAGACGGTCGAGACGACGGCCTTCGACCGGCCCTCGCCGGCCGGGGTGACGGTCCAGGTGGTGACCATCGAGGAGTTGCGGTCCTTCTCCACGAGCTGTCCGTCGGTGGGCTCGGTGACCTCCAGCAGGCAGTCGCGCACCCGCTTGCTGGTGGCCTGGAGCTTCCAGTGGACGAGGGTGCCCTCGCCGTCACCGCCCTCGCGCACCTCGTACTCGCTGAAGTGTCCGGGCAGCACCTTGCCCCGGACCTCCTTGTAGTCGGCCAGCGCGTCGAACACCGTCTCCGCGTCCGCCGCGATGACTCGCTCTGTCGTGGCCTCGACCTGCGCCATGGCTGTTCCTCCAGCACTCGGTTGTTCGGGGGTGTGCTGAGCCAATCACCTCGGACACTCCGCTCAAAATCCGGCCCGGTACGAAGGGGAGAAAACGATCAAGGGAACAAGTGTTCTATTCTCTGTCCAGTACTACCGAGGAGGCGTCCATGCGCTGGGACAATCTGGTCGAGAACCCCGCCACGACCGGGAACAGCGCGCTCTTCACCGCCGACGCGGTGACCACGCGCACCTTTGACACCCCCGAATTCCGGGGCATCACCTTCCACGAGATCCGGGCCCGTTCGATCGTGAACCGGGTGCCGGGCGCATCGCGGATGCCGTTCGAATGGACGGTCAACCCGTACCGCGGCTGCTCGCACGCCTGTGTCTACTGCTTCGCCCGCAAGACCCACAGCTATCTGGACCTCGACACCGGCCTCGGCTTCGACTCCCAGATCGTCGTCAAGATCAACGCCCCGGAGCTGCTCCGCGCACAGCTGGCGTCCAGCCGCTGGCACGGCGCGCACATCGCGATGGGCACCAACGTCGACTGCTACCAGCGCGCCGAGGGCCGGTACCGGCTGATGCCCGGCATCATCTCGGCGCTGCGCGATCACGCGAACCCGTTCTCGATCCTGACCAAGGGGACACTGATCCTGCGCGATCTGGAACTGCTGCGGCAGGCCGCCGAGGTCACCGACGTCGGCGTCTGCGTCTCGGTCGGCTTCGTCGACGAGGCACTGTGGCGCACCGTCGAGCCGGGCACCCCGTCCCCGCCTCGTCGCCTGGACGCCGTCCGCACGCTGAGCGAGAACGGTATCGACTGCGGCGTGCTGATGGCCCCGGTCGTCCCGTTCCTCGGCGATCACCCGGACCAGCTGCGCGCCACGGTCCGGGCGATCGCCGCCGCCGGGGCGACCTCGGTGACCCCGCTCGTCCTCCATCTGCGGCCCGGCGCCCGGGAGTGGTACATGCAGTGGCTCGGCGACCACCACCCCCATCTGGTGCGGCGGTACGAGCGGTTGTACGCCGAGGGCGCCTACGCGCCCAAGTGGTACCAGCGCCGCATCACCCGGTACGTCCACGAGCTGGCGGCCGAGTTCGGCATCGGCCCCTCGCACCGCGGCACCGCCCGGCGGCTCCCCTCACGCAAGGAGCGGCCCTCGCCGCCGGACGCCCCCGGGGCCACACAGCTGACCCTGCTCTGATCCGCGGGCACCGTGACGGAGATCCTGGCGGAACAACACCGGCAAACGGGTCAACTCTCCACACAACAGGTCCTTCCTGGTGCGAATGCGGGGAGCATGCGGCGGGGGCTGCGCCACGCGCAGCCGTGTTTCCCCCACCACGGGAGGCCATATGACGAAACGTTCTGGAGTTCTGTTCGCCGTCGGTGCGACGGTCGCCGGTCTGGTGACCGCCGCACCGTCCCCGGCGGCCGCCGACAACGGTGCACGGCCCGCCGCCGCCGCACAGCTCGAATGGACCGACTGCGGCACCAAGTCGCATCCGCGGCTGCAGTGCTCATCGGTCAGTACCCCGCTCGACCATGACGACCCGTCGGGCCGGCGGATCACCCTCGCCCTGTCCCGCATCCCGCACACTTCGAAGACCTTCCAGGGCCCCCTGCTCGTCAACCCGGGCGGCCCCGGCGGCAGCGGTCTGTCGATGGCCGGGTTCGTGGCGTCCTCGCTGCCCAGGGCGATCGCCTCGCAGTACGACGTGATCGGCTTCGACCCGCGCGGTGTCGGAAAGAGCCGGCCGGCGCTGGACTGCGTGCCCAAGTACTTCGACCCGCTGCGCCCCGACTCGGTGCCCGGCTCGCCCGGTGTCGAGCAGGCCAACCGGAACCGGGCCCGTTCGTTCGCCGAGGCGTGCGGGCGCAAGTACCCGGGGCTGCTGCCGTACATGGACACGGTCAGCGCCGCGAAGGACCTCGATGTGATCCGGCGGGCCACCGGCTCCCGGCAGGTCAACTACTTCGGCTACTCCTACGGCACCTACCTCGGCGCCGTGTACGCGAAGCTGTTCCCGGACCGGGTGCGACGCTTCGTGCTCGACTCGAACGTGGACCCGGACGGCGTCTGGTACGACGACAACATCAGCCAGGACTACGCCTTCGACGCCCGCCACAAGGCCTTCGCCGCCTGGGTGGCGAAGCACGACTCCACGTACCGGCTCGGCAGCGACCCCGCGAAGGTCGAGGCCGCCTGGTACGCGATGCGCGAGGCCGTCCGGACGCGTCCGGCCGGCGGGAAGGTCGGCCCGAGCGAGCTGGAGGACACCTTCCTGCCGGGCGGCTACTACAACGGGTACTGGCCGCTGCTGGCCGAGGCGTTCGCCTCGTACGCGAACGACGGCGACGAGAAGGCGCTGGTGAAGGCGTACAAGAAGTTCGGCGCGGTCGACGCCGCGGGCGACAACGGGTATTCGGTCTACACGGCCGTGCAGTGCCGCGACGTCCAGTGGCCCCGGCAGTGGACCACCTGGCGCGGCGACAGCCGTCGGGTGCACGCCAAGGCGCCGTTCTTCACCTGGAACAACAACTGGTACAACGCCCCGTGCGCCGACTGGCCGGTGGAGCCGCTGAATCCGGTACGCGTCTCCAACAGCGCGCTGCCTCCGGTGCTGCTCTTCCAGGCCACCGACGACGCCGCCACACCCTACGAGGGCGGGGTCACCCTGCACCGCAGGCTGCGCGGTTCCAGCCTGGTCGTCGAACAGGGCGGCGGCAACCACGGCATCACGCTGAGCGGCAACGACTGCCTGGACACCTATCTGGCGGACTACCTCGCCAAGGGCACCGTCCCACGCGGCGAGGGCAGCCGGGCCGACGCGGACGCGGTGTGCGCCAAGTCCCCCGACCCGCAACCGCTGACCGGCGAGGCGGCGGCCAAGTCGGCCCCGCGTACCGGCTCGGGCAGCAGGGGCGGCGTCCTGCACGGGCTGCTCGGCTTCCGCGGCTGACGCCCCCGGTCCGGGCACGGGCCGTCCTGACGGATGCGCCAGGATGGCCCGTATGACGACAGAAGCCACACCTGCCGGGATCCGGGTCCGGGACATGACCGTCGACGACTGCGAGACGGTCACCCGGATCCGGGCACGCGGCTGGCAGAGCGCGTACGCGGGGCTGGTGCCGCAGTCGTATCTGGACGAGATGGCACTCGCCGTCGCCGACGACACGGAGCGACGGCGGGCGTCCTTCGCCCGGGGGACCACGATCGTGAACCTGGTGGCCGAACGGCCGGGCGCCGGAGTGATCGGCTGGGGCTGCTACGGCCCGTCCCGGGAGACGGGCGGGCCGGTCGCACGGGGCGAGCTGTACGCGCTCTACGTGACGCCCGAACAGATCGGCACCGGGGCGGGCCGCGCCCTGATGACCGAGATACTCGGCCGCACCGCGGCCGCCGGCTTCCCGGACCTGGCGCTGTGGGTGCTGAAGGAGAACGCCCCGGCCCGCCGCTTCTACGAACGCGCGGGCTTCCGCCCCGACGGCGCCGAGGAGTCCTTCGAGGCGGACGGTGCCCTGGTGCCCGAGGTCCGCTACGTACGCGCTCTCGGCGGCCCCGAGGCCCGCTGACCCCGGCGGCCGCTCAGGGCGCGTCCAGCCGGCCGAGCGCGTCGCGCGCGGCGCCACCCAGTCTCGGGTGCGGCAGCGCCGCCTCCAGGAGCGGGCGGGCCCGCTCGTCCCCCAGCTGCCCGAGCCCCTCCACACAGGCCAGCGCCACCCGCCAGTGCGGATCGCCGGGCGCGAGCAGCGGCTCCAGGGTGCTCATCAGCGCCGGTACGGACTCCGGGGCCCGCAACGCGGTGAGCAGCCGTACCGGGTGCAGCGCGTACGCGGTGCGCAGGGTATTGGTCGCCAGGGCCGCCGCGGCCCGGGGCGTACGGGGGTCGCCGAGGAGCGCCAGGGCGTGGGCGGCCGAGACGCAGCGCTCCGGGTCGCGGTGGTTGAGCAGCAGGACCAGCGCCTCGAAGGCCCGTCGGTCCCCGCCGCAGCCGAGCCGGAAGGCGGCGATCTCGCGGGCCCAGAGCGGGCGTTCGCGCTCCACCAGGACCCGGGCCAGTTCCTCCTCGTCCTCGGTGGCGAGCAGTCCTCGGCACTGCGCCGACTCCCCCGCCGCTTCCGCCTCGTCAGCAAGCCGGTCCGCCAGCGACCGGAACTCCTCGTCCATGACCGTCAGCGTATCGGCGGGGACTCTGCGTATCGAGGGGCGGGGGAAATGTGGCACGGGGCACAACGACTGGGGGCTGGCGCGCTCGTTACCGGGCAGTTAATCTCATGTGAGCGGGACATCATCCCCGCTTGCTCCGGTGGCCTGGTGACGCAGCCACCCGGAGTGCTTGTCGGTTCGGCAGTTGTGCCAGACGTGACTTTGGGACAGAGTCCGTCGCCCCTTTCCGGGTCCGGGTGCGTTCATCGCGCCGACGGCCCCGAGTACCACGACACGCAATTCCCGCACGTGTCGCGCCGGTTCCCCCTCTTCCAGTGCGCGCCGTGCCTCCTCACAGTCGTCACTCATTGTCTGGAGTCCCGTGATGGACACCCCGCTCAGCACCATTGCCGTCGTCGGTCTCGGCACCATGGGCACCGGCATCGCCGAGGTCCTGGCCCGCGCCGGCCACGAGGTCATCGGCATCGACACCAGTGACGCGGCCGCCCGCCGGGCCGTCGCCGCCCTGGAATCCGCCACCGCCCGCGCCGTGCGGCGCGATCGGATCACCGAGGAGGAGCGGAGCGACGTCCTCGCCCGGTTCCGTACGTTCGCCGACCTCCAGGCCGCCGCGGAGGCGGAGCTGGTCATCGAGGTCGTGCCCGAGTCGTACGAGATCAAGCAGCAGGTCTTCCGGGAGCTCGACGCGATCGTCTCCCCCACCGCGATCCTGGCGACCGGCACCAACGCCCTGTCGGTGACCCGGCTGGCCGCCGAGTCGCTGCACCCGGAGCGGGTGCTCGGCCTGCACTTCTTCAACCCGGCGCCGGCGATGAAGCTGGTCGAGGTGGTCTCCTCGGTGCTGACCGCGCCGCCGGCCGTCGAGGCGGTCACGGCGCTCGCCCGCAGCCTGGGCAAGCAGCCGGTCGCGGTCGGCGACCGGCCGGGCTTCGTCGCCGACGGGCTGCTGTTCGGCTACCTCAACCAGGCCGCCGCGATGTACGAGGCCGGTTACGCCTCCCGGGAGGACATCGACGCGGCGATGAAGCTCGGCTGCGGTCTGCCTATGGGACCGCTCGCCCTGCTCGACCTGATCGGGATCGACACCGCCCGTACCGTCCTGGAGGCGATGTACGCCGAGTCGCGCGACCGGCTGCACGCCCCGGCGCCCGTGCTCAGGCAGCTGAGCGAGGCGGGGCTGACCGGCCGCAAGTCGGGCCGCGGCTTCTACACGTACGAGGGGCCCGGCAGCCGGACCGTGGTGCCGGACGCGCTGACGCCGCGGGACGACGGGGCGGCGGCGGCCGGGCGCACGGTGCGCTCAGTGGGCGTCGCGGGTTCCGGGACGATGGCCTCGGGGATCGCCGAGGTCTTCGCGAAGGCCGGGTACGACGTGGTGTTGGCCGCCCGCGGCCAGGAGAAGGCGGACATCGCCAAGGGCCGGATCGCCAAGTCCCTGGAGCGTTCGGTCACCAAGGGGCGGCTGACGGCCGAGGCGCGGGACGCGGCGCTGGCCCGGATCACCGCGGCCGGTTCGCTGGACGCCTTCGCCGACGTCGACCTCGCGGTGGAGGCCGTCGCCGAGGACCTGGCGGTCAAGCAGCAGCTGTTCGGGACCATGGACAAGGTCTGCAGGCCGGGCGCCGTCCTCGCCACCACCACCTCGTCGCTGCCGGTGGTGGCGATCGCGCGGGCCACCTCGCGTCCCGAGGACGTGATCGGGATGCACTTCTTCAACCCGGCGCCGGCGATGAAGCTGGTCGAGGTGGTCCGTACGGTGCTCACCGCCGACGATGTGCACGCCACGGTCCGCGAGGTGTGCGGCAAGGTCCGCAAGCACCCGGTGGACTGCGGGGACCGGGCCGGGTTCATCGTGAACGCGCTGCTGTTCCCGTACCTCAACAACGCGATCAAGATGGTCGAGGAGCACTACACGACCATCGACGACATCGACGCCGCGATGAAGCTGGGCGGCGGCTACCCGATGGGCCCGTTCGAGCTGCTCGACGTCGTCGGTCTCGATGTCTCGCTGGCCATCGAGAAGGTGCTGCACAGCGAGTTCCGCGACCCGGGCCTCGCTCCGGCGCCGCTGCTCGAACACCTGGTGGCCGCCGGCTGCCTCGGCCGCAAGACGGGGCGCGGCTTCCGCGAATATGCCCGGCGCTGACCGGGCCCGGCGCCGCGGCACCGCGAAGCCCGCTGACGGGTCCTTCGAGGCCAGGGGCGGTTGGGGCGGGCTGCTCGATCCCTCGGGCGGCCCGCCCCCACGGGAGCACTCCCCCGGCCCGATGCAGTACGTTCACACCATGTCCCAGCCCGCCAGGTCCTCCCGTGTCTCCGCCGCGCCCGACGCCCAGGAAAGTGCCGCAGGCACGCGCGCCGCCGCCCAACGGCTCAAGATGCGCCGCGAGCTGGCCGCCGCGGCGATGGAACTCTTCGCCACGAAGGGGTACGAGGCGACCACGGTCGACGAGATCGCGGGCGCCGCCGGAGTCGCCCGGCGGACCTTCTTCCGGCACTTCCGTTCCAAGGAAGAGGCGATCTTCCCGGACCACGACGACACCCTCGTCAGGGCCGAGGCCGTCCTCAATGCCGCCCCGGCGCACGAGCACCCCCTCGACACCGTATGCCGCGGCATCAAGGAAGTCATGAAGATGTACGCGGCGAAGCCCGCGGTCTCCGTGGCCCGTTACAAACTGACCCGCGAGGTCCCCACCCTGCGCCAGGCGGAGATCGCCTCGGTGGCCCGCTACGAGCGGCTGTTCACCCGCTATCTGCTGGGCCACTTCGACGAGCGCGACCACCATGTCGGCAACGACGACCCGCTGCTGGCGGAGGTCGCGGCCTCGGCCGTGGTCACCGCGCACAACCATGTGCTGCGCCGCTGGCTGCGGGCGGACGGCGAGGGCGATGTGGAGGCGCAGCTCGACCACGCCTTCTCGATCGTCCGGGACACCTTCGGGTCCGGCATCGGGGCCGGCCGGACCGTCGGCGCCGAGCCCGCGAAGCAGCCGGCCGCCTCGGTGACGTCCCAGGGCGAGGTGCTGGTCGCCGTGGCGCGTACCGACGCACCGCTCGACGAAGTGATGCGCACGATCCAGCAGGCGCTCCAGGACCGCTGAACGGGTACGGGCGGGGCGGCACGCCCCCGCCCCGGTCCGCGCCGAAATCTGGTTGCCGCTCCCACGCACCGGTGTTGTGGTGGGCGGATGAATCCTGGACATGAAGCGCTTCTGGCCCTGTTCGACCGCGAGATGCGCGAGCACGCCCGCCCCGACGCCCCCGGGGGCCGGGTCGAACGCACCGGAGACGTCGTACGGCAGGTCGGCGCGGCCGACGACTGGAACGGGGTCGTCTGGTCGGCCCCGGACCTCGGTCCGGCCCGGGCGGACGCGGTGATCGCCGAACAGGTGGCGCACTACACGGCTCTGGGGCACGGCGAATTCGAGTGGAAGCTGTACGCGCACGACCGGCCCGCCGATCTGGCCCGGCGGCTGTCGGCGGCCGGTTTCGAGGCGGAGGAGCCGGAGACCCTGCTGGTCGCCCCGGTCGCGGAGCTCTCGACCCGGGTGGCGCTCCCCGAGGGCGTACGGCTGCGCGTCGTGCGGGACGCGGACGACGTGGAGCTGATGGCCCGCGCCCATGAGCGGGCGTTCGGCTCCGACTGGTCGCGGCTGCGGCATCAGGTGCTGGCCCGGCTGGCCGAGGACCCGGACGGATTCGTCGGTGTCCTCGCCATGGTGGGCGACGAGCCGGTCAGCTCGGCCCGGATGGAGCTGTACCGGGGCACGGGCTTCGCGGGGCTCTGGGGCGGCGGCACGGTCGAACAGTGGCGCGGGAGGGGCATCTACCGGGCGCTGGTGGCCTTCCGCGCCCGGATCGCGGCGGAGCGCGGCTACGGATACCTTCAGGTCGACGCCTCCGACATGAGCGCCCCGATCCTGCGGCGGCTCGGATTCCTCGCCCTGAGCACCACGACCCCCTACGTGTACCGGTCGCGCTGATCGATCATTCGCGGTTCATTACCGGGCACATCACTGTGAAACACCCTCCACGCTGCTCATACGTGCCCGGCGGGTGACAAGTGAGAGAAATTGTTGGCACCGAGTGCCTTGCCAGGTGTCACGGAGTGCCATACGTTGAAGGTGTCCGGGCGGCCGGCGTGCTGCGAACTCACGTACGCCGGCTGTCCCCGCAAGCGATTCGCCTGCGCGCCCGGACGCCTGCGTCACAGGCAAAACCTTCTGCTCCACAGAGCAAGCCGAAGCTTTGACAGCCGAACCGACGGCAGCACCCTCTCACCGTTCCCTCTCCTGCTCGCAGGGATCGCAAGCGTTCCCTCAGCGCCCCCATCCGCCGGAGGCACCCCGTGAAGGAAATCCTGGACGCGATCCAATCGCCGGACAGCACAACCGCGGACTTCGCGGCCCTGTCCATCCCCGAGTCGTACCGCGCGGTGACCGTGCACAAGGACGAGACCGCGATGTTCGACGGCCTCGCCACCCGCGACAAGGACCCCCGCAAGTCGCTGCACCTCGACGAGGTCCCGGTGCCCGAACTCGGGCCCGGAGAGGCCCTGGTGGCCGTCATGGCGAGCTCGGTGAACTACAACTCCGTCTGGACCTCGATCTTCGAGCCGATGGCCACCTTCGGCTTCCTGGAGCGCTACGGAAAGCTCAGCGAGCTCACCAGGCGCCACGACCTGCCGTACCACGTCATCGGTTCGGACCTGGCGGGTGTCGTCCTGCGCACCGGTCCCGGTGTCAACGCCTGGCACCCCGGCGACGAGGTCGTCGCCCACTGCCTCTCGGTCGAACTGGAGTCCTCGGACGGCCACAACGACACGATGCTCGACCCCGAGCAGCGCATCTGGGGATTCGAGACCAACTTCGGCGGGCTGGCGGAGATCGCGCTCGTCAAGTCCAACCAGCTGATGCCGAAGCCGCAGCACCTGAGCTGGGAGGAGGCCGCGGCTCCGGGCCTGGTCAACTCCACCGCGTACCGCCAGCTCGTCTCGCGCAACGGCGCGGGCATGAAGCAGGGCGACAACGTGCTGATCTGGGGTGCCAGCGGCGGACTCGGCTCGTACGCCACGCAGTTCGCCCTGGCCGGCGGCGCCAACCCGATCTGTGTCGTCTCCAGCGAGCAGAAGGCCGACATCTGCCGGCGGATGGGCGCCGAGGCGATCATCGACCGCACCGCCGAGGGCTACAAGTTCTGGAAGGACGAGCACAACCAGGACCCGCGCGAGTGGAAGCGGTTCGGCAAGCGCATCCGTGAACTCACCGGCGGCGAGGACGTGGACATCGTCTTCGAGCACCCGGGCCGGGAGACCTTCGGCGCCTCGGTGTACGTGACCCGCAAGGGCGGCACGATCGTCACCTGCGCCTCCACCTCCGGCTACAACCACGAGTACGACAACCGCTACCTGTGGATGTCGCTGAAGAGGATCGTGGGCTCGCACTTCGCCAACTACCGCGAGGCGTGGGAGGCCAACCGGCTGGTCGCCAAGGGGAAGATCCACCCGACGCTGTCGAAGGTCTACTCCCTGGAGGACACCGGCCAGGCCGCGTACGACGTGCACCGCAACCTCCATCAGGGCAAGGTCGGCGTGCTGGCCCTGGCGCCCACCGAGGGCCTGGGTGTGCGCGACGAGGAGCTGCGCGAGCAGCACATCGACGCCATCAACCGGTTCAGGAACATCTGACATGACCGGCCGTCAGAAGGACCGCCCGTGGCTCATGCGGACGTATGCCGGTCACTCGACCGCGGAGGCGTCCAACGAGCTCTACCGGCGCAACCTCGCCAAGGGCCAGACCGGCCTTTCGGTCGCCTTCGACCTGCCGACGCAGACCGGTTACGACCCCGACCACATCCTCGCCCGCGGCGAGGTCGGCCGGGTCGGCGTGCCGGTGTCGCACCTCGGTGACATGCGCCGGCTGTTCCAGGACATCCCCCTGGAGCAGATGAACACCTCGATGACGATCAACGCCACCGCGATGTGGCTGCTGGCGCTCTACCAGGTGGTCGCCGAGGAGCAGGGCGCCGATCCCACGAAGCTCCAGGGCACCACGCAGAACGACATCGTCAAGGAGTACCTCTCGCGCGGGACGCACGTCTTCCCGCCCGGCCCCTCGCTGCGGCTGACCACCGACATGATCACGTACACGGTCAACCGCATCCCGAAGTGGAACCCGATCAACATCTGCAGCTACCACCTGCAGGAGGCGGGGGCCACTCCGGTCCAGGAGATCGCGTACGCCATGTCGACGGCGATCGCCGTGCTCGACGCGGTCCGTGACTCCGGACAGGTGCCCGAGGAGAAGTTCGGCGATGTGGTCGCGCGGATCTCCTTCTTCGTGAACGCGGGCGTCCGTTTCATCGAGGAGATGTGCAAGATGCGCGCCTTCGGCCGCATCTGGGACCGTGTCACGCGCGAGCGCTACGGCATCGAGAACCCCAAGCAGCGGCGCTTCCGCTACGGCGTCCAGGTCAACTCCCTCGGGCTGACCGAGGCGCAGCCGGAGAACAACGTCCAGCGCATCGTCCTGGAGATGCTGGCCGTCACGCTCTCCAAGGACGCCCGCGCCCGCGCCGTGCAGCTGCCGGCCTGGAACGAGGCGCTGGGGCTCCCGAGGCCCTGGGACCAGCAGTGGTCGCTCCGCATCCAGCAGGTGCTCGCGCACGAGAGCGATCTGCTGGAGTACGAGGACATCTTCGCCGGGTCGCACGTCGTCGAGGCCAAGGTGGACGAGCTGGTCGCCGAGTCGCTCGCCGAGATCGGCCGGATCGAGCGGATGGGCGGCGCCATGGCGGCCGTCGAGTCCGGCTATCTGAAGTCCGAGCTGGTCTCCTCGCACGCCGCCCGCCGGGCCCGGATCGAGGGCGGCGAGGAGCGGATCGTCGGCGTCAACATCTACGAGACGACCGAGCCGAACCCGCTCACCGCGGACCTCGACGGGGCGATCATGACGGTCGATCCCGCCAACGAGGCCAAGGTCGTCGCCGCCCTGCACGACTGGCGCGACAACCGCGACGAGGCCCGCGCCACCGAGGCGCTGGCCGCGCTGAAGAAGGCCGCTGCGGGCACCGGCAACATGATGGAAGCGACCGTGGAGTGCGCCCGCGCGGGTGTCACCACCGGCGAGTGGTCCTGGGCGCTGCGCGACGTCTTCGGCGAGTTCCGGGCCCCGACGGGCGTCTCGTCCGCGCCGGTCGCGGTGACCGCCGAGGCGGGCACCCCGCTGGCCCTGGTCCGCGAGAAGGTCGCCCGGACCGCGGCCGACCTGGGCGCCGGGCGGCTGCGGCTGCTGGTCGGCAAGCCGGGGCTGGACGGGCACTCCAACGGCGCCGAGCAGATCGCCGTACGGGCCCGTGACGCCGGTTTCGAGGTCGTCTACCAGGGGATCAGGCTGACCCCCGAACAGATCGTCTCGGCCGCTCTCGCGGAGGACGTGCACTGCGTCGGTCTGTCGATCCTGTCCGGCTCGCACGCCGAACTCGTGCCGGACGTGCTCACCCGGCTGCGCGAGGCGGGCGCCGCCGACATCCCGGTCATCGCGGGCGGGATCATTCCGCCCGCCGACGCGTCGGCCCTGATCGCGGCCGGTGTCGCCGCCGTATTCACCCCGAAGGATTTCGGTATCACGGAGATCATCGGCCGTATCGTCGACGAGATCCGGAAAGCGAACAAGCTCGACCCTCTGGAGGTCCCCGCATGACTGCCGTCAACCGCCCGCCCGTCTCCCACCACCACCCTCAAGAGACGTCCCTGCGGGACGGCACCTCCCGCCTGCGTCCGCGCCGTTCGTGCCTGGCCGTGCCCGGCTCGAACCCGCGGTTCCTGGAGAAGGCCCAGGGCCTCCCGGCCGACCAGGTCTTCCTCGATCTGGAGGACGCCTGCGCGCCGCTCGCCAAGGAGGGGGCCCGGCACACCATCGTCGACGCGCTGAACAACGGCGACTGGACGGGCAAGACCCGGGTCGTGCGGGTCAACGACTGGACCACGCACTGGACGTACCGCGACGTCATCACGGTCGTCGAGGGCGCCGGCCAGAACCTCGACTGCATCATGCTGCCCAAGGTCCAGGACGCCCAGCAGGTCGTCGCCCTGGACCTGCTGCTGACCCAGATCGAGAAGACGATGGGCTTCGAGGTCGGGAGGATCGGCATCGAGGCGCAGATCGAGAACGCCAAGGGCCTCGTCAACATCGACGACATCGCCGCCGCCTCGCCGCGTCTGGAGACGCTGATCTTCGGCCCGGCCGACTTCATGGCCTCGATCAACATGAAGACCCTGGTCGTCGGTCAGCAGCCGCCCGGCTACGGCGCGGACGCGTACCACTACATCCTGATGCGCATTCTGATGGCGGCGCGCACCCACGACCTCCAGGCGATCGACGGCCCCTTCCTGCAGATCCGTGACGTGGACGCCTACCGCGAGGTCGCGGGCCGGGCGGCGGCGCTGGGCTTCGACGGCAAGTGGGTACTGCACCCGGGTCAGGTCGACGCGGCCAACGAGGTGTTCTCGCCCTCGCAGGAGGACTACGACCACGCCGAGCTGATCCTCGACGCGTACGAGTGGTGCACCTCCGAGGAAGGCGGCAAGAAGGGCTCGGCGATGCTGGGCGACGAGATGATCGACGAGGCGAGCCGCAAGATGGCCCTGGTCGTCGCGGGCAAGGGCCGCGCGGCCGGCATGCAGCGCACCTCCAAGTTCGAAGCGCCGGAGGCCTGACCATGCAGTTCGGACGCACATACGAGGAATTCGAGGTCGGTGCTGTCTACAAGCACTGGCCCGGAAAGACGGTCACCGAGTACGACGACCACCTCTTCTGTCTGCTGACCATGAATCATCACCCGTTGCACATGGACAGCAACTACGCGGAGCGGACCACCGATTTCGGAAAGAACGTTGTCGTCGGCAACTACATCTACTCGCTGTTGCTCGGCATGTCCGTTCCGGATGTCTCGGGAAAGGCGATCGCCAATCTTGAGGTCGAGTCGCTGAAGCATGTCGCGCCGACCTTCCACGGCGACACGATCTACGGCGAGACGACCGTTCTCGACAAGACTCCGTCAAAGTCCAGGAGCGACCGCGGAATCGTTTACGTGGAGACCAGGGGCTACAAGCATGACGGGACGCTCGTCTGCGTGTTCCGTCGCAAGGTGATGGTCCCCACCGAGACCTACATCAAGGAGCGCGGCGGCGAGCAGCCCGGCCGCCCCGAGTTGAACCAGCCTTCGCAGAAGAACGTGGAGAAGTAGCCATGACGCGACTCGCCCGGACCGCCGGCCTCAGCGACGTCCAGCAGGAAATCCTCTCCACGGTCCGGGATTTCGTCGACAAGGAGATCATTCCGGTCGCGACCCAGCTGGAACACCGTGACGAGTACCCCACGGAGATCGTCGAGGGACTCAAGGAACTCGGCCTGTTCGGGCTGATGATCCCCGAGGAGTACGGGGGCCTGGGTGAGTCGCTTCTCACATACGCGCTCTGCGTGGAGGAAATCGCCCGCGGCTGGATGAGCGTGTCGGGAATCATCAACACGCACTTCATCGTGGCGTACATGCTCAAGCAGCACGGCACCCAGGAGCAGAAGGACACGTTCCTGCCGCGAATGGCGCTGGGCGAGGTCCGGGGCGCGTTCTCGATGTCGGAGCCGGCGCTGGGCTCGGACGTCTCGGCGATCAGCTCCAAGGGCGTCAGGGACGGCGAGGAGTACGTACTCGACGGCCAGAAGATGTGGCTGACGAACGGTGGCACGTCCTCGCTCGTCGCCGTCCTGTGCCGGAGTGACGAAGGCCACCCCGAGGGGACCGCCCCGCACAAGTCGATGACCACGTTCCTGGTCGAGAAGGAGCCGGGCTTCGGCGAGGTCCGGCCCGGCCTCACCATTCCCGGCAAGATCGACAAAATGGGTTACAAGGGTGTCGACACGACCGAACTCATCATGGACGGACTACGAATTCCGGCCAATCGTGTTCTGGGGGGCACCACCGGCCGAGGGTTTTACCAAATGATGGACGGAGTAGAGGTCGGCCGGGTGAATGTGGCGGCGCGTGGCTGCGGTGTCGCGCAGCGTGCATTCGAACTGGGCGTTTCCTACGCCCAGCAGCGCCAGACCTTCGGAAAGCCCATCGCCCAGCACCAGGCGATCCAGTTCAAGCTGGCCGAAATGGCCACCAAGGTGGAAGCCGCCCATGCGATGATGGTAAACGCAGCGCGCAAAAAGGACTCCGGGGAACGAAACGACCTGGAGGCAGGGATGGCGAAGTACCTCGCCTCCGAGTACTGCAAGGAAGTCGTCGAGGACGCCTTCCGTATCCACGGCGGTTACGGCTTCTCCAAGGAGTACGAGATCGAGCGCCTCTACCGGGAGGCCCCGATGCTGCTTATCGGTGAAGGTACCGCCGAGATCCAGAAAATGATCATCGGGCGCCGACTCCTCGAGGAGTACCGGTTCCAGGGGTGATTGTCCCTTTCGAGGCGATTTAGCCGCGAAGAAGATCACACCCTGTCACCCTCGGCCGGTGCCTTCCCACCGTCCGACTCGGCTGCTGGCTTGCCCAGTTGTTGCTCGCAACCGATAACATCGCCGGAAAAGCCGCCGTCCCCCGTTGCCAGCGCGGCATCATCCGCTACGAAGGTCATCCATGCCCGACAGCCAAACCTCTGCACCACGCGGCGGGGTCCGCCTTGCGCGCGGAGCTTCGCCGTGGCTCCTCCCGACCGTCGCCACCGCGGCACTCAGCCTCGCCCGGGCCCGCAGGTCCGGGCGCTGGGCCGCGGTCGCCGTGCCCACCACCGCGCTCGCGGCGGGCATGCTGTGGTTCTTCCGCGACCCCGAGCGCGAGATCGCCCAGGGCCGGGTCATCTCGCCCGCCGACGGTGTGGTGCAGAGCATCATGCCGTGGAAGGACGGACGCACCCGCGTCGCGATCTTCATGAGCCCGCTGAATGTTCACGTCAACCGTGCGCCACTGGCCGGCACGGTGACCTCGGTCGAGCACGTCCCCGGCGGGTTCGTTCCGGCATTCAACAAGGAGAGCGAGAACAACGAGCGCGTCGTCTGGCACTTCGACACCGAGCTCGGCGACATCGAGATGGTGCAGATCGCGGGTGCGGTCGCCCGGCGCATCGTCCCGTACCTCCCGCAGGGCACGAAGGTGGAGCAGGGCGAGCGCATCGGCCTGATCCGCTTCGGTTCACGGGTCGACATCTACCTTCCGGAAGGTGTCGAGGTCGCGGTCGAGGTCGGCCAGGCCACCACCGCGGGGGTGACTCGAATTGACCGTGATTGATCCCGACACACAGGCAGGCTGGGTGCCCGAGGCCGAGTCCGAGGAGGACGCCGGCGAGGACATGCCGCTCTCTCTGCGGCTGTCGATAGCGGACACCCTGACTCTCGGTAACGCGACGTGCGGATTCATGGCGGTGTACTTCACCACCACCGGAATCCTGATCCCGCACCTCACCGGCAGCGACGAGAGCGGCATGGCCCGGCACTCCGCTGCCACCGCCGTGATCCTGATGCTCCTGGCGGCCGTCTTCGACCTCTTCGACGGGCTCGTGGCACGCAAGCTGCGCTCCTCGCCGATGGGGGCCGAGCTGGACAACCTCTCGGACCTGATCAGCTTCGGGCTCGCCCCGGCGTACTTCGTCCTCGTGTACGGCATGGTCGCGGACGACGCACACCAGCGGGTCTCCGCGCTGGCGGCCATCGTGGTGCTGCTGGCGGTGGTGCTCAGGCTTGCGAGATTCTCCTGCGTGACCATGAAGGACGGCATGTTCCAGGGCATGCCGAGCCCCTTCGGAGCGCTCACGGTCGTCTCGATCGTGCTCCTGGAGCTGCCCTTCGTGCCGACGCTGCTCGCGATCGTCGGAGTGGCGTGGCTGATGGTCAGCCGGGTCGAGTACCCGAAGCCGCGGGGTGTCCTCGCGGTGGCGATGCTCAGCTGGATCGTGGCCGCGATGGGGCTCCTCGCCGCGTGGGCGTTCGACGCCCCCGGCGGGCAGCTGCTCCTCCAGACCGGCTGCGCGCTCCAGGTGGTCCTGGGAGCGGTCATCCCGCTCTTCGCGACGGCCCGGCGGGTGAACACCTTCCGTGACAACCGGCGCGAGGCACGGACGGCACAGCTGCCGTAGCGGCACGCACGACACACAGAAGGACCCGGGTGCTCCCCAGCACCCGGGTCCTTCCGCGTTTCCGCCCCGCTCCGCCCAGTATGTTTGGCCCCACCGGCTTGCGGGCGCCGTCCCCGGAACCAGGCCTTGATGATGAAGGACTCGGAACCCGATGACAGACAACTCCGACATGATCGACTTCGTGCGCGCACGCCTCGCCGAGGAGGAGCGCATCGCGCAGGCGGCGGGCGGCGACAGCTGGCGGTGCCCGGCCGACGTGCCCGGCGAGGTCCATGACCGCTCCGGGGGCATCGCGTTCAGCGTGCGCAATCTCGGCTTCGACCAGCACATCGCCTTCCAGGACCCCGCACGCACGATGCGCCGCATCGAGACGAGCAGGGTGCTCCTCGACGAGTACGCGGAGGTCGCCGGCCTGGACACCGACCGCCCGGACCAGGACTTCCGGTCCGGGCGGGCGGTCGGGCTGGGTTTCGCCGTCCGGCAACTGGCCGCGGAGCACGCCGGCCATCCCGGGTACCGGGCCAGATGGCTCCCCCGGTTCATCCAGTAGCGGTGGTGGGCCGGTTTCGAGGGCCTCCCGCGCGAAGGCGCGCCCCGGAGCCCGGCCGCCGCGAATACGGCTCCCCGTGGGCACGGGGCACCGGCCCGGCCGTTCGCCGCGGGCTCCGTGTCCCGGCCACGTGACTGCTGCGGACGGCCGCAGGAGGGCTAAGGTTTCAGAAGGAGCCCGTCGCACCGCGCGGGGACGCCATGCACCGACACCGCAATACATCGGACAACACCCAGGAGCTCCTCCTCACCCTTGGGCGCCTTGTCGACCAGGCCCTGGAGAACATCAGGCTCCAGCGCGCCCGGGCGGAAATGGGCCTGGCCCTGCAGCGCCACATGCTCCCCACCGAGCTGCCCGACTTCCCGGGCATCAGGATCGGCGCCCGGTACTCGCCCTCGCAGGACGGCATGGCTGTCGGCGGCGACTTCTACGACGCCTTCCCGATGCGGGACGGGGTCGCGGGGATCACCATCGGCGACGTGCAGGGGCACGGGGTGGAGGCCGCCGCCTTCATGGGTGAGGCCCGTGCCAGCCTCAGAGCGCTCGCCAGCGTCACGACCGACCCCGGCACGGTGCTGTCCTGCGCCAACGATCTGCTGATCTCGCTGGGCGGTGACCTTTTCACGACCTGCTGCCTGCTGAGCATCGCCCCGCAGCGCGGCGAGCTGCTCGTGGCCCGCGCCGGACACGTGCCGATCGTATGGGGCACCGACGACGGCGACTCCGGCATCTCCCAGGACGACGGCGGGGTGCCCCTGGGCATCATGCACGAGCAGTGGTACCCCGTGACCCGCCGGCGGCTGGCCCAGCCCGGGTATCTGGTCCTGCTGACCGACGGGGTCGTGGAGGGGCCGTCGTACCCGATCGACGAGGGGCTCGCGGCGGTGGCCGAGGTGGTGGCCTCGGCCGGCGGGGCCGACCCCGGAGAGCTGGCCTCGCGGGTGCTCCAGGTCGCGGACCTGACCGGTCACGAGGACGACGCCGCCGTGCTCGTCGTCCGCTACGACGGTCCGCCGGAAGCGACCGGGCCGGGGAACGGGACCTGACCCGTTCGCGGACCGGGGCGGCGGGCGGGACGTATCGCGTTCACCGGCTCCGTACGCCTGCGGCGGCACACAGCGCCGCGGTGCACGATGCTGGAATGGTGGACAGAGCACGGCTCCGACAGCACGCGGTCGAAGTTCTGACGGTCATCGCGGTGGCGGCCTGCTACTACGCGACAGCCCGTCTGGGACTGCTCCAGCAACTGGTGCGCGGCCAGGTCACCCCGCTGTGGCCGCCGACCGGGATCGCGGTCGCGGCACTGCTGGTGCTCGGGGTACGGATCTGGCCCGGCATCGCCCTCGGCGCCCTCGCCGCCAACATCACCATCGGGCCCTCGCTGGTGCCGGTACTGATCATCGCCGCCGGAAACACGGTCGCCCCGATCTGTTCGTACCTGCTGCTGCGGCGTGCGGGGTTCCGTGACGGACTCGACCGGCTGCGGGACGCGCTGGCGCTGGTCTTCCTCGGGGCGCTGGCGGGCATGCTGATCAGCGCGACGGTGGGCACCGGCGCCCTGGTCGTCTCGGGGGCGCTCCCGCCCGAGGAGTTCTGGCCGACCTGGTCGGTCTGGTGGACGGGCGACGCCATGGGCGTCATGGTCGTGACACCCTTCCTGCTCGTCGTCCGCAACGCCCGCCTGCCGCGCGGCGTCAGCCCGGCGCGGTGGGCGGAGGCCGTCGCGCTGGGAGGTTGCACGCTGGGCGTCACCCTGCTGGCGACCGACACCAGCGCCTCGCTGCTCTTCCTCGTCTCCCCGTTCCTGATCTGGTCCGCCTTCCGCTTCGAGCGGGCCGGCGCCGCCTGCTGCGCGCTGGCAGTGTCCACGCTCGCGATCCTCGCCGCCGGACGGATGACCGGCCCCTTCGCCCACCACAGCCTGCTCACCAACATGATCACTCTCCAGGCGTTCAACGGCACCACCGCGCTCACCGCCCTGCTGCTGGCGGCGGTCGTCACCGAGCGGAGCCGCACATACCGCGAGATCAAGCGACTCTGCACGCAGCTCTCCGAGAAAGTGACCCGTCAGGACCTCTGAGTCACTCCATCGGTCCTGTGACGGGTGCGCCGCCCCCCGATCGGCGGCAGGCTGATGGGCGACGGCACCGCGACAAGGGCTGCCGGACGCCGGAACTCGGGCGTACGGGCGCCGTAAGAGGTGGAGCCATGCCCCATGTGTCTGCGAATGTCCATGTGTCCCGCCCCGCCGACGAGGTCTTCTCGTTCCTCCGGGATCCGCGCAACCTGGCCGAGTGGTCATCGAGCATAGACCGGGTGATAGAGGGCCCGATCACCACCGAACTGGGTGACGAGTACACCTGCAAGTTTCCGGGCAGACGACGGGCGCACCGCCTCCGGTGCACCGCGAGCACCCCCGTCGAGTACCTGGCCTTCCGCGGTGCGGGCATGTGGACGCCGCTGGGCCGTCACTCCCCGGAGCTGGAGTTCCGGCTGAGTCCGGGCCGGCTGGGCACGACGGTCACCGTCTCGGTCAAGCCCCATCTGGACGGCGGCATGATACTTCTCGCGCCGTTCGTGACGATGGCCTGGCGCCGGGACCTGCCCACCGAACTCCAGAGCCTGGCCGATCTGCTGAGCAGCCGGGACGGCCGGGACACCGGCGGCGGTCAGGGCACGACCCCCTCCGTGGGACGGCCGGGCTGATCTCCGGTGGCCGGGCGTGGCACCAGCGCCCCCGGCCACCGGAGAAGACCGTCGGAGCCGGGGCCTCTCGTTCGGATCGGGCCGGGCTCGCGCGCCCCGGTGCCGCGCCTCGCCGCGTTGTCGTCGGTTGCCGACGCTCCTCCCCGGGCTCTCGGCTCCGCCCTGCGACGCAGGGCACCGGACACCGCTCCCCGATCCGGCCCGATCCGAACGAAAGCGCCTAGACCAGGAAGTCGCGCGCGATCGACTCGGACGCCCGCTCCAGCAGCGGCCCCGCCTGGGCCATCGAGACCGCGGGGTCCGGTTCCAGGTCCGCGAGGGCGTACGCGCGGCGGATGCCCGCCCCGCTCAGAGCCTGCGGCGACAGGGCGAGGCGGCCGCAGACCGCCACGACCTCGATCCCCGCGGCACGGGCCGCCGCCGCCACTCCGGCCGGGGCCTTGCCGTGCAGGGTCTGCTCGTCGAGCGAGCCCTCCCCGGTGATCACCAGCGTGGCGCGCGCCAGCGCCGGGGCGAAACCGAGGACGTCGAGCATGACCTCGATGCCGGGGCGGAAGCGGGCGCCGAGGGCGACCAGCGCCCCGTAGCCGATGCCGCCCGCCGCGCCCGCTCCGGGCAGTGCGGCGTGGTCCGGGCCGAGGACGGCCGCGTAGTGGGCGAGCGCGGCGTCGAGCGTCGCGATGTCCTGCTCGGTCGCGCCCTTCTGCCTGCCGTAGACCTCGGGGGCGCCCTTCGGCCCCGTCAGCGGGTTGTCCACGTCGCTGGCGAGGATCAGGTCCACCCCGGCCAGTCGCGGATCGAGGCCGGACAGATCCGCCTCCGCCAGCTCGGCGAGCCCACCGCCCCCCGGGCCCACGGGCTTGCCGTCCGCGTCGAGGAAGCGGGCGCCCAGCGCGGCCAGCATGCCCGCGCCGCCGTCCGTCGTGGCGCTGCCGCCGACGCCGAACACGATCGTCCGGGCGCCCGCGTCGAGTGCGGCGGCAAGCAACTCGCCGGAACCGTACGTCGTGGCCGTGAGCGGGGCGAACACCCCTGCGGGCAGGTGCTGGAGGCCCGATGCCTCGGCCATCTCCACCACCGCCGTGGTGCCGCGCAGCGCGTAGGCCGCGGTCACCGGATCACCGAGCGGTCCGGTCACCCGCGCCTCGCGGCGCTCGAATCCGGCGGCCACCGCCGCCGCCACCGTGCCGTCGCCGCCGTCCGCCACGGGCAGGGTCTCGACCCGCACCTCGGGGACGACCCGCCGCAGCCCGGCCGTCACCCGCTCCGCGACCTGTACGGCCGTGAGCGAGCCCTTGAACTTGTCCGCCGCGACGAGCACACGTGCGGTCTCCATCACTGCTCCGTCCGCCACCTTGCATCCCTTGCTTTCGAACAGGCAGTCGCGCCGCCCCCGACCCTATCCGCAGCGGATACCCGCTGCCCAGAGCCGTCTTCGTCCGGGCCCGCCCCTGCCACTACGCTGCCCGCGTGACCACCACTGACTACACCTCCTACATCGCGGGGCTCCCCCGGGTGCTGGCCGCCGCGGCCACCGTGTTCCGGGACGGCCGGGGGCGAGTGCTGCTCGTCGAGCCGAACTACCGGGACGGCTGGGCGCTGCCCGGCGGCACGATCGAGTCCGACGACGGCGAGAGCCCGCGGCAGGCCGCGCGACGCGAGACGGCCGAGGAGATCGGCCTCGATCTGGCGCCGGGGCGGCTGCTGGCCATCGACTGGGCGCGCAGCTCCCGACGCCCGCCGATCGCCGCGTATCTGTACGACGGCGGAGTGCTGGACGAGGCTCAGCTGAAGGCGATCCGGCTCCAGGAGGAGGAGCTGCTGTCCTGGAAGCTGGTCGAGCGCGCCGAGTTCGGCCGCTATCTGCTCGGCCCGCTCGCGCTGCGCCTGAAGGCCGCGCTGGACGTGCTCGACTCCGGTGACGGTGCGGCGGAGCTGGAGGACGGCCGTCCGGTGGACGGCTGACGCCCGAGGGCGGCATTCCTCACGAACAACCGTTCTGTCCCGTTGTGCTGACCGCTCGTCGGCTGGTAGTCCGGTCGACGGCTGCCGGACTCGCGAGTTCATGTGCCATTGGTCCGCAGTGCACGCTCGACCGGCATCATCCGGACTCCACGACAGCGGAGGGATCATGCGTACGCACACGGGACACCTCGGCGGACGACCGGCCACGATCGTCGCGGCGCTCGCCTGTACGGCAGTTGTCGCCATGGCTCCGACGGCACTCGCGGACCCGGCGTCGGCCTCGGCCGCGGCCCGGGCCGCACACAGCAGGCCGCCGCTGTCGGTCGACGGCGGCGCCTGGCAGTCCGGCCATGTCCAGGGCATGGCCATCGACCGCCGCAAGGGCTTCATGTACTTCTCCATGACCAATCTTCTGGTCAAGACCGATCTCAAAGGCAAGCCGGTCGGCTCGGTCACCGGATTCACCGGCCACCTCGGCGATCTGGACTTCGACGAGAAGGACGGCCGGGTCTACGGCTCGCTGGAGTACAAGGAGGCGAAGTCCTTCTACATCGCGATCCTCGACGTCGACCGCATCACCCGGATGGACATGGACGCCCAGTCCACCGGGGTCGTCTCGACCGTCTACCTCAAGGAGGTCGTGAAGGACTTCACCGCCGACATGAACGGCGACGGGGTCTTCGACGGCGACACGGGCAACACCCCCGACCACCGCTACGGCTGCAGCGGCATCGACGGCGTCGCCTTCGGTCCGGCGTTCGGCGACGGGCGCGGCAAACGTGCCGCGAGGCGGCTCACGGTCGCGTACGGCGTGTACGCCAACGCGGGCCGCGCGGACAACGACCACCAGGTGCTGCTCCAGTACGACGTCACCGGGTGGAAGAAGTACGAGCGCCCGCTGACCGAGTCGGCCCCGCACACCAGCGGGCCCGCCCGGACCGACGGCAAGTTCTTCGCGTACACCGGGAACACCACCTACGGCGTGCAGAACCTGGAGTACGACGGGCACAGCGGGAACTGGCTGATGGCCGTCTACAAGGGGACCAAGCCGGGCTTCCCCGGCTACTCGGTCTTCGCCCTGGACGGTGCGCGCAAACCGGTGCGCGGGCCCGTCCGCGGGCAGCAGCGCCCCGAGCAGGGCCTGCTGCTCCCACTGCTGCGCAAGGGCGCGCACGACGCCGCCACGGACACGTACGGGTGGCCGGCGCCGGGACAGTACGGGCAGTACGGCCTGGTGTCGCTCGACGACGGGCGGTTCTACGTCGCGCGCAGCGGCACGCTCCAGGACGGCGGCGTCACCAAGCAGACGGCGCGGGCCGAGCTGAACACCTGGACGGGCCTGACCCCGTCACCGTTCAGGCCCGCCGGTCCGGCGGTCTGACGGAAATCGTCTCGCGGACGGTGACCGGCGCTGCTTAGGCTCTCGGCATGACTCTCGTCGCGATCTTCAGCGGCGCCGGCATCTCCACGGACTCCGGCATCCCCGACTACCGCGGGCCCAACGGTCTGTGGCGCAAGGACCCGGAGGCCGAGAAGCTCGTCACGTACGACTTCTACATGGGCGATCCGGAGATCCGCCGCCGCTCCTGGCTGATGAGGCGCGCCGGCGCGGCCCGGGCCGTGGAACCCAACGCGGCCCATCGCGCGGTGGTGGAGCTGGAGCGGTCCGGCACCCCGGTGCGGGTGATCACGCAGAACGTCGACGGGCTGCACCAGCGCGCCGGACTCCCCGGCCGCAAGGTACTGGAGCTGCACGGCACCGTGCACGAGGTGGTCTGCACCCGCTGTCACGCCCGTTCCGCGATGGCCGAGGCGCTGGCCCGGGTGGACGCGGGAGAGGCCGACCCGTCGTGCACGGTCTGCGGCGGCATCCTGAAACCGGCCACGATCATGTTCGGGGAGCGGCTCGACCCGGTGGTGCTGGGCCGGGCGGTGTCGATCGCGAAGGCCTGCGAGGTGTTCGTCGCGGTCGGTACGTCGCTCCAGGTGCACCCCGCCGCCTCGCTGGCCGGGGTCGCGGCGGACAACGGGGCGCGGCTCATCATGATGAACGCGGAGCCGACCCCGTACGACGAACTGGCCGAGACGATCGTCCGCGAGCCCATCGGTACGGCGCTGCCCGCGCTGCTGGGGCGGCTGGCCTCCGGTACGGAGCCGGGCACGGGTTCCGGCGGGGCTTCCGGGGGCTGAGCGGGCGGGTGGTGCCGTGGTCCGCCGGCCTCAGTGGTCGAGTTGCTGCTGTATCCGCCGCGAGGGGCGGAAGGTGTACAGGTCGAGGATCTCCGGCGGGTCCACCAGCCCCGGACCGCCCGCCTCGACCCAGGTGACGATGTCGGTCACGGCGTCCGGGTCGTTGACCAGGCCGAGCCAGACCGGCCTGCCGCCCGCGCGGCGCCCCTCGGCCGACGGCTGGACCACGATGACATTGGCCCGTTCGCAGGCGTCCAGGCACTCCACGGCACGTACCGTGGCGACCTCGCCGAGCGAGCGCCGCAGCTCGGCGAGCTGGCCGGCGTGGTCCACGTCCGGGATCTTGGGCGTTCCGCAGCAGCAGCCGCGGCAGACGCTTACGGTGGGGGCGGGCGTGCCCCCGGCGGGGGCCGCCCTGCGGGTGCGGCGGCTCATGCGGGGGCGCTTGCGGTGCGGGGGCGGGTGATCACCAGGGGACTGTACCGATCCCCGTCGCCGGATCGAACACCTGCTCTGGGCGGTGAGCGGGTGGGGTAGAGTTGATGGCTGCGAAGGGGAGTAGCCCCGCAAACCGGTCGTCGACACACTGGAGCCCTCGGGTTCCCGGTGGCCGGGCCCGTGGACCGTCACGGGCGGGCGAGACCTTCGGTCAGGTATGACACGCCCGCGTCCAGTGGGCGCCGACGTCATGCCGGGCCGAGTGGTCCTCCGGACGCCCGAGTGGCGCTTCGCGAAAGGCCCGGGGCCCGGCTCTCACAGAAAGCCACCCGGAATGCACCTCGACCCCTGGGCGATCCTCACCGCCTTCGGTCTGATCTTCCTTGCGGAGCTCCCCGACAAGACGATGTTCGCGTCGCTCGCCATGGGCACCCGCATGCGACCGCTGTACGTCTGGTTCGGCACGTCGTCCGCGTTCATCGTCCATGTCGCCATCGCGGTGGGGGCGGGCAGCCTGATCGGGCTGCTGCCCGACTGGATCGTCAAGCTCGTCTCGGCCTCCCTGTTCGGGTTCGGGGCCTTCATGCTGCTGCGTGCCGGCGGCGGCGATGACGACGAGGACGGCGGCACGAAGACGGTGACCGGCTTCTGGCCGGTCTACTCGACCGCGTTCATGGCCGTCTTCATCAGCGAGTGGGGCGACCTCACCCAGATCACCACGGCCAACCTGGCCGCGAGCAACGGCACCTGGTCCACGGCGATCGGGTCCGCGGCCGCTCTGATGTCCGTCTCGGCGCTGGCGCTGCTGGCGGGCCGGTTCATCGCGAAGCGGGTGCCGCTCAAGACGGTCCAGCGGATCGGCGGGCTCTGCATGCTGGGGCTGGCGATCTGGACCCTGGTGGAGATCTTCACCGGCTGACGGCCGCCACGCCCGCAGGTGGCTTCGGGGCGGGCCCGGACCTTGGTGTCCGGGCCCGCCCTCTTCGTTCCCCGGCGCTCGGGATGTCAGAACAGCGCCGGGGTGTCGTCCTGCGTGCCGCTCTCGAAGGCCAGCAGCCGCTGCTTGCGGTCGAGTCCGCCGCCGTAGCCGGTGAGGCCGCCCGAGGCGCCGATGACCCGGTGGCAGGGGACGATGATGCCCACCGGGTTCTTGCCGTTGGCCAGCCCCACCGCACGGGAGGCGCCCGGTCTGCCGAGGTTCTCGGCCAGTTCGCCGTACGAGCGGGTCTCGCCGTACGGGATCAGCCGCAGCTGCTCCCAGACGCTGCGCTGGAACGGGGTGCCGTCCAGGCGCAGCGGCAGGTCGAAGGTGCGCAGCTCCCCGGCGAAGTAGGCGTCGAGCTGGCGGACGGCCTCCCCGAAGGGCCGCGGGTCGGGTTCGCCGAAGGTCTCCTCGGGCGGGCGGTGCCGCTGGCCGGTCATGTAGAGGCCCGCGAGGACCCCGTCGGTGGCGACGAGGGTGAGGGGGCCGTACGGGCTGTCGACGACGGTGTGCTGCCGGTTCGCCGCGGGTGGATGCGGATCGGTCATGGCTGGACTTCCCGGCTTCTCAGGTGGGCAGGTGGTTGATGGGGTGGTCGTCCACGGTCCACAGGTACTGGACCGCGTACGCGCGCCAGGGGCGCCAGGCGGCCGCGCGGGCGGTGAGCGCCGCGGGTGTCGAGGGCAGGCCGAGTTCCTCGGCGGCGCGCCGGATGCCGAGGTCGGTGGGGAGGAAGGCGTCCGGGTCGCCGAGCGCCCGCATCGCGATCACCTCCACGGTCCAGGGGCCGAAGCCGGGCAGTGCGGTCAGTTCGGCCCGCGCCTGTTCCCAGTCGGTGTCGGTGCCCAGGCTCAGTGTTCCGTCGGCGAGTGCGCCGACGAGGGTGGTGAGGGTGGTGCGGCGGCTGCGCGGCAGGGCGAGCTGTTCCGGGTCGAGCCCGGCGAGTGCGCCGGGGTCCGGGAAGAGGTGGGTGAGGCCGCCTTCCGGGTCGTCGACCGGCAGGCCGTGCGCGCGGACCAGCCGGGCCGCGTGGGTGCGGGCGGCGGCGGTCGAGACCTGCTGGCCGAGCACCGCCCGTACGGCGAACTCCGCGCCGTCGACGGTACGCGGCACCCGCCGGCCCGGTGCCTTGCGGACCAGTGGGGCGAGCAGCGGATCGGTGGTCAGCTGCTCGTCGACGGCCTCCGGGTCGGCGTCCAGGTCGAGCAGCCAGCGGCAGCGGCTGATCGCGAGGGTGAGATCGCGGGGGTCGGTGAGGGAGAGCCGGGCGGCGATGTGGTCGGGGTGCGGGGTGAGGGCGGCGATGCCGTGCCCGTACCGCAGGGAGAGGGTGCGGCGGTAGGCGCCGTCGCGCCACTCCTCGACGCCGGGGACGGCGGTCGCGGCGAGGTGGCCGAAGAGGTTGCTGGGGTTGAGCGGGGCGCGGTAGGGCAGCCGCAGCGCGATCACGCCCGGGGTGGCCGGGGGCGTCCGGGACCGGGTGGCGCGGCTGCGCAGCTCGCCCGGGGCGAGTGCGAAGACCTGGCGGACGGTGTCGTTGAAGGTACGGATCGAGGAGAATCCGGCGGCGAACGCGACTTCCGCCATGGGGAGTCCGGTCGTCTCGATGAGCAGTCTGGCGGTCTGGGCGCGCTGTGCGCGGGCCAGGGCGAGCGGGCCGGCGCCGAGCTCGGCGAGCAGCTGGCGTTCGATCTGCCGGGCGGAGTAGCCGAGCCGGGCGGCGAGTCCGGGGACGCCCTCGCGGTCGACGACACCGTCCCGGATGAGCCGCATCGCGCGGGCGACGGAGTCGGCCCGGGCGTTCCACTCCGGGGAGCCTGGGCTGGTGTCGGGCCGGCACCGTTTGCAGGCCCGGAATCCGGCCTGCTGGCAGGCTGCGGCGCTGGGGTAGAAGGTCATGTTCTCGACCTTGGGCGGCACGGCCGGGCAGCTGGGACGGCAGTAGATCCGGGTGGTCAGGACCGCCGTGAAGAACCAGCCGTCGAATCGGGCGTCCTTGGAGCGGACGGCCCGCACGCAGCGCTCGGTGTCGGTGTGCATGGCTCAAGCATCGGTCACCCGGCACGTGGGGGCTGGCGAGAATCCGACATCGACGTCGCGCCGCCAGGAACTCCTCGACGCCCTGCCCCGGGGCCTGCCCGGCGGACCGGGCCCGGCCAAGGGCCCCGGCTCCGGGGCGAGAAGTCCGCGTCGGGGCGTACGCCCCGACGCGGGAGCGGCCGGACTTCCGCAGGCAGCCGTGCGGCACAGGTTCTTTCACCGGGTCCGGGACGGTACCGGGTTTCCAAGAATCGAACCCGGCGGATCAGGTTCCGTGAAGGTCGGCGCCAAGGACCTCGACCGGACCGGGACCGGGGCCGGGCCGGCACCGCTCACCGGCCCGGAGTCCGGCCTGCCGACAGCCCGCCCCCGACGTCGAGCCTCCCGCCCGGCGCGGCTTTCACCAGGAGGACTTGGTGACCCCCGGCAGGAATCCGGCGTGGGCCTGCTCGCGGACGCGGACACGGGAGAGGCCGAACTTCCGCAGATGACCGCGGGGCCTCCCGTCCACACTGTCCCGGTTGCGCACCCGGTTCGCGGCGGCGTCGCGCGGCTGGCGCCAGAGCTCGTCCGCGGCGGCCCGGCGTTCGGCGTCCGTGCTGGACGGCCGGCGCACGATCTCCTTCAACTCGGCGCGGCGGGCGGCGTACCGCGCGACGGTCGCCCTGCGCTGCTCGTTCTTGACGATCTTGCTCTTCCTGGCCATCAGACCTTCCCTCCCCGGGCCCGAATGCGGGCGACGGCCGCCTCGATCCCGATGCTGTCGACGGTCCGGATCGCCCTGGCGGCGAGCGTCAGCCGGACATACCGGCCCCCGCTCGGCAGCCAGTACCTCTTGCGCTGGATGTTGGGGTCGAAGCGGCGCGAGGTGCGCCGGTGGGAGTGGGAGATGTTGTTGCCGAAGCCCGGCCGGGCGCCGGTCAGTTGGCAGTGGGCGGACATGGTGCTACCTGCTTTCCGTGGACAACCACTTGTTGGAAATGGAAATCATTGCCATATAGTAGCGGTCATGGCTCGCAACGAACTACGCCCCGTCGTCAAGCTCCGCTCCACGGCCGGGACCGGCTACACCTACGTCACCCGCAAGAACCGCCGCAGCGACCCCGAGCGCATGGTTCTGCGCAAGTACGACCCGGTCGCCCGCCGGCACGTCGACTTCCGCGAAGAGCGCTGAACCTCCCCCACCGACCCAGAAGGACACCGCCATGAAGCCCGGAATCCACCCCGCGTACGGCCCTGTCGTCTTCCGCGACAAGGCGGCCGGCACCGCCTTCCTCACCCGATCCACCCTGACCGGTCCGAAGACGGTCGAGTGGGAGGACGGCAACACCTACCCCGTCGTCGACGTCGAGATCTCCTCCGCGAGCCACCCCTTCTGCACGGGCACGGCGCGGGTGCTGGACACCGCGGGCCGCGTCGAGCGGTTCGAGCGCCGCTACGGCCGAGGCGGGGCGAAGTGATGCGGGACGGCGACCGGTTGCCCGTGGTGATCGTCGCCGGGCTCCACTCCGACGCACGCAGGCAGGCCGTGGACCGGCTGCTGCACACCGTCCCCGGCAGCGTCGCGCTCCACCACGATCTGTCCGCGGCCGCGGAGGGCACCGTGCGGCGCCTGGTCCGCGACGCGGCGGGCGAGTTGTCGCACGGGCAGACCCCGCTCGTCGACGACTGCGCCTGCTGTGCGCTGCGCGAGGACCTGGTGCCGGAGCTGGAGCGGCTGGCCGCCGACGGGCGGACCCGGCTCGCGGTGGTCGAACTGTGGGACTCCGTGGAACCGAGGGCGATGGCCGAGGCCGTCGTCACGCACGGCGGCGAGGCCCTCGAACTCACCGGTGTGATGACGGCCGTCGACCCCGCCCTGGTGATGCCCTGCCTCGGCAACGGCGACGATCTGGCCGACGCGGGTCTCGCGGCCGCCGCCACGGACCGGCGGACGGTCGGCGACACCTGGGCGCGCCAGCTGGAATACGCGCCGGTGCTCGTCCTCACCGACGACGGGGCGGCCGACGACGAGGACCGCGCGCTGCTCTCACAGCTCCACCCGACGGCCCGTCAGGTGGAGGTCGGTTCCGCGGAACTGGGCCGGCTGGCCGTCGCGGGCTTCGACGTGGAATCGGCGGCCGCGGCCCAGCACCCCGCGTGCGCGCTGCTGCCGCAGGAAGCGGACGAGGCGGGGGTCGCCACCCTCGTCTGGCACCACCACCGACCGTTTCATCCCGAGCGGCTCTTCCGGGCGCTGGAGGAGCTGTGCTGTGCGGCCGCGCGCAGCCGGGGCCGCTTCTGGCTCGCCGACCGGCCCGACACCCTGCTGGCCTGGGACGCCGCCGGTGGTGCGCTCTGCGTGGAGAGCGCGGGACCGTGGCTGGCCTCGCTGCCGGACGCGGCGTGGGACCTGGTGCCTCCGGTCCGCAGGGCGGCGGCCGCCCTCGACTGGCACCCGGAGCACGGCGACCGCTGCCAGCACCTCGTCTTCACCTCCCCCGGCCTCGACCGGGACGCTCTGGCCCGGCTCCTGGAGTCCTGCCTGCTGACCGACACCGAGTACGCCGCCGGCCCCGAGGCGTGGAGACGGCTGCCGGCCCCGTTCGACTCGTTCCTCGACCCGGTCCGCTGACCCCGGGCGGCCGGTCGACTCCCGCCCCGGAAGAGGAGGATCACCACCCGGCGCCGGCCGGCCCCGCCCCCTCGGGCCGGTGCGGATTCCCGGGCCGGCGTCCGGAGCGCCGAGGCACGGGTACCGGTCCGGCGGCGGAGGCGAGGTGGCCCGGGTCGGCGTGGGCCAGGACGTCAGGCTGCCCTCGTCGCGGTCCGCAGTCCGCATATCGCGGGCGGACAGGCGGCCATGCGTCGGTGGCGCCCGAGGTCACAAGATCGTGTCACGAGCTCTTAGGCTCGCGCCATGACGAATCATCGCCGGGACGCCGCCGAGGTACGAGCGAGCGCCCTCGCATCGGGGGTGCGGCTCCGCATCATCCGGCTCACGCGCACGCAGGCCATGACGAACAAGGAGCTGGCCGAGCGGTTGGGCAGAGATCCGGCGACCACACTTCACCACGTACGCAAGCTGGTGGATGCGGGGCTCCTGGAACCGCAGCCCCCTCGTCGGGGGAATCGGGGCGCCAAGGAGATCCCCTATCGGTCCGGGGGTCTCCCCCGGGCCCGAGGACCCCGGAGCGAAGGCCCCGTCGCCGAGGCGATGTTGGAGGCCTTTCTTTCCGAGGCGGGCGAGCTCGACATGAAGGATGTCGATCAGGTCCGTTTCGTACTGGATCTCACACCGGAGCGGCGGGAGGAGTACGAACGGCGACTGGATGAGCTCTTCGAGGAGTTCGACCATGATCCCGTCGCGCCGGACACCGAGCGGACGGCGGTGTACATCGCCCTCTACCCGAGCCTGTGATCGCCGTCCGTCCACAGCTGTGAAAGACGCGCTCAGCCGTGGGAGGGGACCTCGTCCTCCGTGACCGCCGGAAACTCCCGCAGGGTGCGCAGCGGGGACAGGAGGAGTGGCAGAGGGGTCAGGGCGAGCGCGGAGCACGAGACCCACAGGGTGGCCCGGACGCCGATCCAGGCCCCGAGGACACCGCCCAGCAGGCCGCCCACGGGCATCGCGCCCCAGGTGATGAAACGTACGGTGGCGTTGACCCGTCCCAGCAGCCGGCGGGGACAGATCGCCTGCCGGTAGCTGACGTTGACGACGTTGAAGACCGTGGTGCCGTACGCGCGCAGGGCAAGGCCGAGAACGCAGAGAACGGTCAGCGGGCCGGGCTCGGCGAGGGGCACGACCAGCGCCGCGGGCGAGATGACCAGCGGAATCAGCCAGATGGCGCGGGCGGGACCGATCCACTTGGCGCAGCGACCGGCGGTGAGCGCCCCGAGCAACCCGCCCACACTGCTCAGTGCCAGGACTGCACCGACGACGCCCGGCGTCAGACCGAGGTCGCGCGTAAGGAACAGGATCTGCATCGACAGCAGAACCGTGACTGCCAGGTTGGAGAGGGCGGTGGAGACAGTGATGGCCCGTAACGACTCCTCTCCGAGTACGAACCCCATCCCCTCCTTCATCTGTGTGCGTACCCGATTGCCGTCGTGGCCCATGGGCTTGGGCTCCGGGGACCTGATACGGAGCAGCAGGAGGCCGGAGATCAGATGGCTGACAGATGTCGTCAGGACGGCGGTCGCCCCGCCGACCAGTTGCGCGAGCCCGCCCCCGACGCCGGGGCCGGTGACCTCGGCGGCGGAGAGGCTCGACTGAAGCCTGGTGTTGCCCTCCATGAGCTGGTCGCGCCCGACCACGGACGGCAGATAGGACTGGTGGGCAACGTCGAAAAGCACCGTGGCCGCACTGGTGAGCAAAGCCACCACGATGAGTTGAGTGAGCGTCAACGCATCGGCCCAGGCGGCAAGGGGAACGGTGAGAAGCAGGGCAGCCCGGGTGAAGTCGGCCGTCAGCATCACAGGCCTTCGTCGCACGCGGTCCACCAACACCCCGGTGGGCAGGCCGATCAGGAGGAAGGCGGCTGTCCCGGCCGCGGTCAGAACCCCCATCTGGAAGGGCGACGCCTTCAGCGTCGTCGCCGCGAGCAGGGGCAGCACGGTCTGTCCCACGTACGTGCCGAACTGACCGACTGTCTGCCCCGCCCAAAGCCGCCGGAACTCTTGATGGAACCAGAGGGAGTCTCGGTACATGGCTGCCAGCCTGGTGCAAGTGATTGATGATTGCCAATCACTTGGCGCGCAACCACGCATGCAGGACTGTCGCGTGGATACCCTGCGCCGGGCGTCACCGCGAAGGCGTTCCGGGTATTGCAAGTGGCGCCATTCAGACGTCGCTTCGCACGGTTGATTCCGTCGGGGTGAACGGGAGCCGCTGCATCGGCGATTCCGGGAGCCGATCTGCTCCGTCCGTGACGAGGATGAGCCCGGCACAAGTCCGTGATCGTCAACGGGTTCGGGAGCCGCCCCTGCCGGGTGTCATCACGTCTGTGGATGTGTGCCCGCCGTGGCCCGGAGGCGTTGGGCGACAGTCCGGCTGTCCCGGGTCCTGCTGGTCCGTGTCCCTGACAGGCGCGGTTCGGAAGGGCCCGGCCTCGCGTTCGGCCGTCCACTGGTCGGCGGTGTGTCCAAGGGCGTGCGCTCAGCCGTCCACGGGGATCGGTCGGTCCGGTGGGCCGTCGGTCAGCAAGGACGCCAGTAGTCTCGGCAGCTCAGCCGGCCGCAGCACATCCGAGGTCGCGGCCAGTTCCGCCATGGTCCACCAGCGGTGCCCGGTGATCGCGGCCTTCTCGATCTCTTCGAAGGCCGAGGTGTCGATCTGGAACGCAGGCACCCGGGCCACGTAGTAGCGCTGGCGAACCTCATAGGCGACGCCGCCCCGGACCGCTGTCCACGGGTGCCCTCGCCAAATCTCCGGACCCAGCGAGAGGTTCGTCAGCCCGGTTTCTTCTTGCAACTCCCGTAGAGCTGCTTGCTCGTGGCTCTCGCCTGGCTTGAGCCCTCCTCCAGGGGTGAACCACCGAACGGAACCGTCCTCCTTGTTCAGGGCAGAGAACAGCAGTAGCCGGCCGGCGTCGTCCAGCAACACCACGCGCGCGCCCGGGCGCGGCACCAGGCTTCCCTCCGGTTTCATCACCTCATCAGGTTAGAACCGCGGTCCCTGGATGACCAACGGAGTTGGTCACCGGGCTGAGCTTTCACGCAAGTCCGGTCAGAGCCGGATTCGGAGAGCCGGACGAAACTGCGCTCGAAGGCCCAGCGGCAGGTGCCCAGCCCTGTGTCGCGAAGTGGCCTGCGGTGCGCGATGGCCGGCCCGATCCGGCGTTGTCGGACCTGGTCGCGGTAGCTGCCGTGGCCCTCAGGCCGCCCGCAGGCGCCGCCAGACCGCCTTCGCCGCGTGGTGGCCCGACATTCCGTGCACCCCGGGGCCGGGCGGGGTGGCCGAGGAGCAGAGGAACACCGCCGGGTGCGCCGTCGCGTACGGCACCCGGGCGAGCTTGGGCCGGATCACCGTCTGGAGGCCGGAGAACGCGCCGCACGCGATGTCACCGCCCACGTAGTTGGCGTTGCGCTCCGCGAGCCGGGGCGGTCCGGCGATCGCGCGGGCGAGCACCAGGTCGCGGAAGCCGGGGGCGAAGCGCTCCAGTTGCCGTTCGATGACGTCGGTGGCGTCGCCCTCCCAGCCCGACGGGACGTGTCCGTACACCCAGAAGACGTGCCGGCCCTCGGGTGCGCGGGACGGGTCGACCAGGCTGGGCTGTGCGGTGATCAGGAACGGCACGCTCGGATCACGGCCGGTCACGGCGGCCGTCAGCGCGGCGTCGATCTCGCCGGCCGTGGGGCCGATGTGGACGGTACCGGCCCGGCGGGCTTCCTCGGCGGTCCAGGGGACGGGGCCCGAGAGCGCGTAATCGATCTTGAAGCAGGACGCACCGTACCGGTAGCCGCGGTAGGCGTGGCCCAGTCCGGCGATCCGGGCGAGGGCGGTCGGCGAGGTGTCGAAGACGTAGGCGCGGGCGGGCGGCAGCTCGTCCAGGCGCTTGACCTCCGTGCCGGTACGGATCGTGCCGCCCTGCTCGCGTATGTACGCGGCGAGGGCGTCGGAGATGGCCTGCGATCCACCGCGCGGCACGGGCCAGCCCTTCTCGTGGGCCGCGAGCGCGAAGAGCAGGGCGATCCCGCCGGTCGCCAGGCCGCTGGTGGGCGCTATGGCGTGGGCGGCGAGCCCGGCGAACAGGCCGCGCGCCTTGGCACCGCCGAAGCGGCGGGACAGCAGCGAAGCGGGCTGGAGCGCGTCGAGACCGAAGCGCACCCAGCGGTAGGGGTCACGGGGCAGCCCGTCCCACGGGGTGCGCAGGAAGTCCTGGGCGAGGGTGTCCCAGTGGCCGAGGTAGGGCGCGACCAGCCTGCGGTAGGCCCCCGCGTCCCCGGCCCCCAGCGACATGGCGCTCTCCCCCACCGAACCGGTGAGCACGGCGGCCGTGCCGTCCGGGAACGGGTGGGCGAGCGCCAGCTCGGGCTGGAGCCACTGAAGCCCGTGCCGGGCGAGCGGCATCGCGTCGAACGCGGGTGAGCCGATGCCCAGTGGGTGGACGGCGGAACAGGGGTCGTGGCGGAAGCCGGGGAGGGTGAGCTCCTCGGTCCGGGCACCGCCTCCGACGGTGTCCTGTGTTTCGAAGACCTCCACGGCGAAGCCGCGGCGGGCCAGTTCGGCCGCGGCGGTCAGTCCGTTGGGGCCCGCCCCCACGACGACTGCATCGAGCATCGACGGCACCTTCGGACTCCTTCGTCAGCCGACGGCCAGGGCACCCAGGATATTCCGAGGCGCCGACAGCACGGTGGCGGGTATCGTCGCCGCGCCATGAACACACCGAACAGCCGGGCCGTGCCCGCGACAGCCGGCGAAGCCGCCGTGCCCGCCCGTATCGCCGAGATGGCCGCCCGGCTCGGCTCGGTGCCCGGCATCCGTGCCGTCGCGCTGGGCGGCAGCCGGGCCCGCGGCACCCACCGTCCGGACTCCGACTGGGATCTGGGCGTGTACTACCGGGGCACCCCCGATGTGGCAGCGCTGACCGCGCTGGCCCGCGAGGTGCAGGGTTCGCCCGTCGAGGTGGCCGGTCCCGGCGGGTGGGGGCCCTGGGTCGACGGCGGGGCCTGGCTGCGGGTGGACGGCGTGCCGGTGGACTGGATCCTGCGCGATCTGGACCGGGTGGAGGCCGTCTGGGCCGACTGCCGCGAGGGGCGCTTCGAAGTGGGTGTGCAGCCCGGGCACCCGCTCGGGTTCTGGTCGCCCGCATACCCCGGCGAGGTTGCGCTGGGGCGCGTGATCGCGGACCCGCACGGGGAATTGTCGATGCTTCAGGAGCAGGTCCGGGACTATCCGGAGGCGCTGCGCACCGCGCTCGTGGATGCTGCCTGGGAGGCGGACTTCTCGGTGGCGGCCGCCCGCAAGTCGGCCCCCGGCGGGGATACGCTCCATGTCGCGCTGTGCCTGTCCCGGGCGTTCGGCGTCCTCGCCCAGTCCCTCCACGCCCACCACCGCACCTGGTGTCTGAACGAGAAGGGCGCGTCCGCGGCGGCTGCCGCGCTGCCGGACACCCCGGCGCGGTACACGGAACGGATCGGCGGGGCGCTGCGGGGCCTGGACCCGGCGGCGGTGGAACGGGCCGCGGAACTGGTACGGGATGTCCGGGCGGCGCTCGGGCCGGGCGGCGGGGAGCGCTGAGACAGGGCCGGGGCCGCTGCCGGGCGCCGGACGGACGCCCGCGCCCCGGCCCGCTCAGTCCCGCCGGATGGCCGTGCCGCAGCGCGCGAGCAGGGCCCGCAGGGTGTCCCGTTCCTCCGGGGTGAACTCGTCGGCGAGCCGGCGCTCGATCCGCACCGCCCGCTCGTCGGCGACCCGGAGCGCTTCACGGCCCGTGTCGGTGAGCCGGGTCTCCAGCATCTTCTGATGCCACCGGTGCGCGGAGCGGACGACCAGTCCGCGCTCTTCGAGGTGTTTCAGAACCGCCGCCATCGCCTGCGGTGTGACCAGGCAGGTCCGTGCCAGCGCGGCTCCCGAGATCCCCGGGCTGCCGTCGAGGGCGAACAGTGCCGCGTACTGGGCGACGGTGAGCCCCGCGTCCTTGAGAGCGGCGCTCTTGGCCGCCATGAGGACCTGCTCCGCGCGCTTGATGTCCGCGCCCAGGCGTTCGTCGGCGGTCATTCCCATGACGGCGAGCGTACAGCCACGCCCATCGGTCAAGGCTGGATGTTATGTCAAGGTCTTGATATAACCCAATCCATGGACACTCGCTCGGTGAAGAACCGCGCCACGGAGCCCGCTGCCGCGCGGGTCGGGCCGGATCCCGCCTTCGACAGGACCGTTCTGATCACCGGTGCCACCCAGGGAATGGGCCGCCACCTCGCACTCGACCTGGCGCGCCGGGGCGCGACGCTGCTGCTGCACGGCCGGGATCCGGCACGGCTGGACGAAACCGCCGCCGAGGTGCGTGCGGCCGGATCCGGAGCCGCTGTGCGCAGCTACCTCGCGGACCTGGCCGACCTGGACCAGGTCCGGGCCGTGGCAGCCGAGGTACGCGAGCGGGAACCCCGGCTGGACGTCCTGGTCAACAATGCGGTGGCGGGTGGCGGCGCCGCTCCGCTCCGGCGCGAGGTGAGCCGGCAGGGGCATGAACTCCGCTTCGCGGTCAATTACTTGGCGCCCGTCCTGCTGACCCGTGAGCTGTTGCCGCTGCTCACCGCGTCCGCGCCCGCCCGGGTGGTCGATGTGGCCTCGATGGGCCAGGCGCCCATCGATTTCGACGACGTCATGATGGAGCGCGGCTACGAGGGGCTGGAGGCGTACTGCCGCAGCAAGCTCGCGCTGATCATGTCGGTCTTCGACCTGGCGGACCGGATCTCGGACAGCGGAGTCACGGTCAACGCCCTGCACCCGGCGCACCTGATGGACACCCGGGGCGTGCGGGAGTACGGGCTCACGCCGGCCGTTCCGGTCGAGGAGGGCGTACGCCCCACCGTCCGGCTGATCACCGATCCGGCCCTCGCCCATGTCACCGGCAGATACTTCGACCGGTTCACGGAAGCGCCCGCGCATGAGCAGGCGTACGACCCGCAGGCCCGTGCCCGGCTCGCGGCGCTGACCCGTGAGCTCCTGGCCTGACCCGGAGCGCGCCGGTCAGGCCCCGCCGCGGAGCGCCCGGAGGACGCGTTCGACGGTCGCCTCGTCGCGGGCCGCCGTGAACGGCAGGGTGTTGCCGCCGGTGATGCGGTACGGCGCTCCGGAGAGGGTCGCCTGGGCGCCGCCCGCCTCGGCGACCAGCAGCAGGCCCGCCGCGTGATCCCAGGCGTACTCCCAGTTGAAGGCCACCGCGTCCTGCTCGCCGAGGGCCACGTAGAGGTATTCGAGCCCGGCCGATCCGCAGGGCCGGGTCTCGAACCCCTCGGTGCGCAGGCCGAGCAGGGCGCGCTTCTGGGCGTCGGTCGTGTAGTCGGGGTGCGACATCGCCACGTGCAGCACCGCGCCGGGGACGGGCGAGCCGGCGCGTATCGGTTCGCCGTCGAGGGTGGCGCCGCGGCCACGGACCGCGATCGCCATCTCGTCCAGGGCCGCGGCGTAGGTCCACGAGGCCAGGAGCTCGCCGTGGTGGGCGAGGGCGACCAGGGTGCAGAAGCCCGGTTCGCCGCGGACGAACTGGCGGGTGCCGTCGACCGGGTCGACGATCCACACGGGGGCGTCGCCGCCCAGCGCCTCGTACACGGCCGGGTCGGCGTGGACCGCCTCCTCGCCGACGACGACCGAGCCGGGCAGCAGCTCGGTCAGCGCGGCGGTGAGGTGCTCCTCGGCGAGGCGGTCGGCGACGGTGACGAGGTCGTGCGGGCCGTTCTTCTCGACAATCTCGTGCGCGGCGAGCTGCCGGAAGCGGGGCATGATCTCGGCGGCGGCCGCTGCGCGTACCGCTGCCTCGACCCGGGTCAGGTCTCCTGCCAGGAATTCATCGATCATGCCCCCAGCCAATCACGTCCCGCCGGAACCCCGACAACCTGGTCATGTCGGGGAAGTGGCCGCTCAGCGTCCTACGGCGTACCCCTGCATGCCGCGCGGGTTGGCGGCCGCGGACAGCACCCCGGTCTCCGGGTCGCGGGCCACGGCGCACATCCGGCCCTCGGACCAGGGGTCGCCGACGGTGATGTCATGGCCGCGGCGACGCAGCTCCGCGACGACCTCCGGGTCCATGCCCTCCTCGACGGTGACGCTGCCGGGGCGCATCCCGCGCGGGAAGAAGGAGCCCGGGAAGCTGTCGTTGTGCCAGTTCGGGGCGTCGATGGCGCCCTGGAGGTCGAGTCCGCCGCGTATCCCGGCGCGCAGCGCCACCGCCAGGAAGAAGTGCACCTGCCACTGGTCCTGCTGGTCGCCGCCGGGGGTGCCGAACGCCATGACGGGGACGCCGTCGCGCAGCGCGAGGGACGGGGTGAGGGTGGTGCGGGGGCGCCGGCCCGGGGTGAGGGTGTTCGGCAGGCCCTCGTCCAGCCAGGCCATCTGGAGCCGGGTGCCGAGCGGGAAGCCGAGTTCGGGCACGACCGGGTTGGACTGGAGCCAGCCGCCGCTGGGCGTCGCGGAGACCATGTTGCCCCAGCGGTCGACCACATCGACGTGGCAGGTGTCGCCACGGGTCGTGCCGTCCTTGGCGACGGTCGGCTCGCCGACACCCGCCGTCGGGATGCCCAAGGCGTCGAAGCCGCTCTCGCCGGCGGCGACCGCGTGGGCGTGGCCGCTGAGCACCGGGGTGCGGCCGTCCGGGCTGCCGGGGCGCAGCTCGTACGAGGCCTCGGCGGTGACGAGGGCGCGGCGCTCGGCGTTGTACGGCTTGGAGAGCAGGGTGTCCAGGGGTACGTCGGCGGCGTCGCCGTACCAGGCCTCGCGGTCGGCCATGGCGAGCTTGCAGCCCTCGATGAGCAGATGGACGTAGTCGGCGCTGCCGTACCGGGGCAGCTCGGCGGGGAGCAGGGCGAGCTGCTGGAGGAAGGCGGGGCCCTGGCTCCAGCCCGCCGCCTTGGCGAGCGTCCAGCCGTTCCAGTCGTACGTGACGGGCGCCTCGTAGGACGCGGACCAGCCGGCCAGATCGGCGGCGGTGAGGGTGCCGGTGTGGCGGGTGCCGCTGGTGTCCATGGTGGGGCGGGCGGCCTGACGGACCAGTGCCCCGGCGATGAAGCCCTCGCTCCAGATCTTGCGGGCGGCCTCGATCTGGGCGGTCCGGTCCGTGCCGCCGGTCTCCTCCGCCTCGGTGATCAGCCGGCGCCAGGTGGCGGCGAGTGCGGGGTTGCGGAACAGCCGGCCCGTTCCGGGCGCCTTGCCGCCGGGCAGGTACACCTCGGCGGAGGACTGCCACTCGGTCTCGAAGAGTTCGCGGACGGTCTCCACGGTCTGGCCGACCCGTTCGACGGGGGCATGGCCGTGCTCGGCGTAGCCGATGGCGTACCGCAGTACCTCGGCGACGGTCTTCGTGCCGTGGTCGCGCAGCAGCA
The DNA here is from genome assembly GCF_038448545.1 of Streptomyces sp. CLV115. Taxonomy (NCBI): domain Bacteria; kingdom Bacillati; phylum Actinomycetota; class Actinomycetes; order Kitasatosporales; family Streptomycetaceae; genus Streptomyces; species Streptomyces sp. CLV115. The sequence goes on along the minus strand of NZ_JBCEWQ010000033.1, from coordinate 9,057 downwards.
GCATCCAGGCGTCGAAGGCGCCGGGCACGGCGGCGGCGAGCGGGCCGGTGCCGGGGACCAGGTCGAGGCCGAGGGAACGGTAGTGGGCGACGCTCGCACCCGCGGGGGCCGGGCCCTGGCCGCACAGCACCCGCACCTCGCCGTCCTTCGGCGCCAGGATCATCGGCACCTCGCCGGCCGGTCCGTTGAGGTGCGGTTCGACGACGTGCAGGACGAATCCGGCGGCGACGGCCGCGTCGTAGGCGTTGCCGCCGTTCTCCAGGACCGCCATCGCGGACTGCGAGGCGAGCCAGTGGGTGGAGGAAGCCATGCCGAAGGTGCCCTGAAGGGTGGGCCGGGTGGTGAACACGGATGCGACTCCTTGCTGCGGCGTGCGGAAGGGGTGGAACGGATCGTATGTACGGGGCGGTCGGGCGGCGGCGTCCGGTGCCGCGCCGTCGTCGCCGACGAGGTGGCGGGAGACCTGCCGGGCGTCGGGGAGTGCACGCGGCTTCGGGACCTCGGTGCGGCACCGCTCGGTGGCGAGCAGGCAGCGGCTCCGGAAGCGGCAGCCCGGCGGGAGGGCCGGCGGGCCGGGGACTCGCGGTGCGGCGCGATGCGTTCGCGGGAAGGCTGCTCGACCGGGTCGGGGCCTGGGACGGGGCATGGGGCAGGGCATGGTGGGACCGGGGCGGCGGAGCCCCTGCCGGACTCGTCGACGAGTCCGACGGCTTCTCCGCGTCCGATGGCGACGGAGACGCCCTCGACGGCGCGACGGTGCCGCCGCAGGAGGCGGCGGGTCAGCGGTCGAAGGCGGCGAAGGCGGCGAAGCAGCGGTCGGATTCCGCTGACGATCGGACGAGCGTGGCGCGGGCCCCCATGTCCGGATGGCCGGCCAGCGCGGCGACGAACGGCAGCGCGGCGGTCGCGACGGCGGTCACGCCCCGGAGGTCCGGCGCGACACAGTCGGACAGCGGGCCGCGGTCCTCCTCGGTCGCCGACGCCCCCTTGTCCGCCGGCCTCCGCGGGGCGCGCCGCGACTCCGCAGCGGCGTCGCGCCCGAGCTCCGACTCCAGCTGCTCCCACGGCAGTTCGTCCAGCATTTCGCCCACGGTGCGTGCCACACATCCCCCTCGTCGCATCACGGCGTCGCCGCCCCGCCGCGTCGCCGCCTCGCCGCCTCGACCGTCCGGCTCCCCGCCGGACATCCTGTCACCACGGAGCGGGGCGTCCTGGACCGCGCACCATAGGCGGGCGGGCCCGCACTGTTCAGTCGCCGCTGTCAGCGCGGGCGCCGGAGCCGGCATCGGCCTGTGCATGCGCCTGGTCCGCAGCGGCCAGGGCGCCCGGTACGCCGCTCATGCCGCCCGGACGATGGTCCTGCCCCACCGCGAGGGTGGGCAGTTGCGGGTGCGCGGCGCCGCCGCATCCCACGCGGATCGACGGCACACCGGCCCCGTCGCCGGAGCGGGTGGCCGGGCGGCCCGGCGAACAACGGCCGTCTAGGACCCGGCCGCGCACGCGGGCCTCTCGGTGCGCGCCCTCGTCCGCCGCGCCGGACTCCCCTCGGCCACCTGCCTCCGCAGGTGCTTCCTCAACTCTCCGGGGCACAACACCGGGCACACACACCGCCGGGCGTTCCGCGCCGGGCCGGGCCGCGATGACGACCGCCCCGTGCTCGGGGCACCAGGAATGTGACGTCCTATTCGGTGCGCAGGGCCGTGGCGGTCCGGGCCCCGGCAGCCCAGCCGGCGGGCAGGAGCGCCCCCAGGACGGCGATGAGCAGCCCACCGAGTGCGAGCGGGAACAGTTCGGCCGCGTGGTGGACGGCGATGACGGAGTCGGGGAGGCGCAGCCCGACGCTGTCGCCCATCGCGGGGAGGACCCGGCCGTGCAGGGCCACGCCGAGCGGCACCCCCAGACCACCGGCGACAAGGCCGGTCACGACGACCGAGGTGAGGACCGTCACGATGGTCTGACGGGGCGTCATGCCGAGTGCCTTGTGGACGCCGATCTCCCGGACGCGCTCGCGGGTGTCGAGCAGCACTCCGTTCAGGACGCCGAGCGCGGCGACGGCGACGAGCATCAGCGTGAGGATCACGGACAGCGTGTTGAGCGTGACGACCATGTCGCTGCCGCCGTCGGGCCCGCCGGCCCGGGCGGTCACCCCCAGCGGCGCCAGGTCCTTGTTCAACGCGTCGACGTAGCCGGTCACTTCGGTGCCCGGCGTGACCACGAGGTGATGGCTCGTCTCCGTCAGGTCGGGATGTGCGGCGGCGAGGGTCGAGACGTCGGTGAAGACCTGCATGCCGTCGTTGCGGGGGTCGAGGACCTCGCCGACGATGCGGACCGTCACCGGCTCGGCCAGACCGTTCAGGGTCACGGTGGCGCCGATGCGGGTGCCGGTGGCGGCCAGGAAGGGGGTCGGGACCACGGCCTCGCCGGGCCCGTCGATCCAGCGGCCCGCGACCATCGTGTAACCGCCCCAGGAAGCGTCGCCGGTGAAGGCGATCACGTCGGTGGTGCCGTTCAGACCGGACACGGTCGCCCGGACCCGCGCGGCGCGGTAGTACTCCCCGGTCCCGGCGGCGGCCTCGATGGCAGCGGCGACCGCGGCCGGGTCGGCCCTGGACCGCTTCCCGGGGCCGGGCCCACCGGGTCCGAAGTCCGGCGCGGGCACGGGCACCACGACATCGGCGGCGTCGTGGGCCTTGGCCTTCATCACCTGACCGAGCGAGGCACCCATACCCACGGTGAACGTGACGGCGATCGTGCCGAACAGGATCGCCGTGCCCATGGCCAGTGCGCGGGCGGGCCGCGCGAAGGGCCGGGCCAGGCCCAGGGCGACCGGCTGCGGCAACGGCAGCCGTCCGGCCAGGCGGGCCGCCCACCGGCCGCGCCCCGCCGAAGCGGTACGCCCGACGGCCAGCGCATCGACCGTACGCAGCCGGCCGGCCCGCCAGGCCCCCGCCCACCCGGTCGCCGCCACCAGGCCGAGCACCCCGGCGATCACCCCCAGGTCGACCTGGGGGGCTACGGCCAGGGAGGAGGTGCCGTAGATCTCCCCGGTCTCGGCCAGCACGGGGACGGCGAGCAGGTGGCCGGCAAGGACGCCGAGGACCGTACCCGCGGCGGCCGGGATCAGCGCCTGTCCCACGTAGGCCCGCACGACCTGGGCCGGGGTGAAGCCGACGGCCTTGAGGATGCCGATGCGGCGCGTCCCCGTGCCGACGGCCGACGCCACGACGTTGCCGACGACGAGCACCGACATGATCAGGCCCAGGGCGCCGAACGCGATGAGGAACGGGACGTAGAGGGCGGTGTCGCGCTCGGCGCTCTTCCTGACGGTGAGCCATGACTGTTCGCCGGCGGCGGCTGTTCCCGGTGGCAGGGATTGCCTCACGGCCCTGCCGCCCGCGGTGATCCGCGCGACGGTGTCCGCTTCGGTGAAGCGGTAGAGCATCTGGTAGCCACCACCGCCGGGCGCCGTGAGCGCCGGCATCTGGGACGGAACCACCCAGGCGTCAGCGGTCCGCGTGACCGAGCGGGCCACACCTACCACCGTCAGTGTCGGGCCGCCGGGCAGATGGGAGAAGGCGATTCTTCTGCCCAGGTCGGGGATGAGAGAGGAGTCGGCGGACAGCACGACCTCACCGGAACGGGTGGGCCACCGGCCGTCGAGCAGCGCCACCTCGTCCACCTCCCGCCCGGGACCGGAACGACCGGCCACGGTCATCGGCCAACCGGGGCCCGCCCCGTCCTCCCGCGGGGTCACCGTCGCCGTACGAAACGGCCCGGCCGCACCGCTGACCCCCTCGGTCTCCCTGGACTCCGAGAGTTGCCCGGCACTCACCTCGCCCGCGTCGAACTGCACGGCCAGATGCGCGCCGTGCTGCCGGGCGAAGGCGTCGTCGAAGGGCGCGCCGGACACCACGAGCAGCGAGCCGCCGAGGACGGAGGCGGCCACCGCCATCATCGTGGCGAGCCCGATCACCAGCGTCTGCACCCGGCGTCGTCCCACCCCCGAACGCACCACCTTGCCGAGCGCGCTCATCGCACGGCCTCCGGGGCGACGGAGGCCGACCGGACGTCCTCGGTGATCCGGCCGTCGGCGATCCGGACGGTCCGGTTCGTGCAGGACCGGGCCAGAGCCAGGTCGTGGGTGACCACGACGACGGTCTGGCCCTCGGCGTTGAGGCCGGCGAGCAGCCTGCTGACGTCCTGTCCGGCGGCCGTGTCCAGGGCCCCGGTCGGTTCGTCGGCCAGGAGCAGCGCGGGCCGGTTCATCAGCGCCCTGGCCACCGCGACGCGCTGCCGCTCGCCGCCGGACAGCCGCCCGGGGTAGGTGCGGGCGTGCCGGTCGATGCCCAGCAGTTCGAGGAGTTCCACCGCCCGGCGGTCCGCCTTGCCACGCGCCGTGCCCGCGAGGCGCGCGGGCAGGACGACGTTGTCGGTGACGGTCAGATCGTCGAGCAGGTTGAAGAACTGGAAGACCATGCCGATCTTCGACCGCCGGTAGAGCGCCGATCCGGCCTCGCCCAGCAGGTCCACCCGCACCCCGTCCACGGTGACGGTCCCCGTGTCCGGCCGGTCCAGGCCCGCGATCAGATTGAGCAGCGTGGACTTGCCGCTGCCGGAAGGGCCGAGGATCGCGACGGCCTCGCCGGGCCGCACGGTCAGCGACGCCTCGTGCAGAGCGGGCGGACCGTCGTCGTACCGGCGGCTCACCTCGCACAGTTCGATCACCGGCATGGTCATGAAGGGCTCCTCGGGTACGGGCGGTCGGCTGCGTGAACGCTAGGAGCCGGCCGGGCCGTTGCGCGTCGCCCGCCCGAACCCCATGCGGTACCGAGCCGGTACGAGCCCCGAAGCCGTCATCCCTGAGATGTAGGCGGGCGATGTATCCGGTGCGGCGGCAACGACCGTCGAGACGGACTCCCACGGCTCCGCCCGGCGGCGACAATGAACCGGTGATGACCGTACGTACGACGGTGGAGCAGCTGCGGGATGCCGCCCGCCGCACCGTCCGCGACGCCGGGCTTCCGAGCGGTCCGCCGCTGCGGCCCGCCCGCCGCGCCCGGCAGTTCGACGTGCTGGTGGCACTGACGCTCGGAGTCGTCACCGTCTACTACGGCATCGACAACGCCGGCAACGTCGTGGTGCGTGAGATCGCGCCGGGCGTGGAGCACGTCATGGCGCGGCCCTCCGGCCCCGGCGGACTGGCCTTCATGGTGACCCTCGCGGCGATCGCCTCGGGGGCCCTGGCGCTGCGCCGCCGCTACCCGCTCGCCGTGCTGTGCGTGGTGACGGCCGCGACGCTGGCGACACCGCAGAGTGTCCTCAGGCTGACCTTCTACGCGTTCGTCGTCGCCGTCTACAGCGCCGCCGTGTACAGCCCGTACCGGGTGGCGGCCCTGGCGGCGCTGCCGGTGTCGGTCGTCCTGGTCGGCACCGCGGGGAACTCGGTGACACCGATCGTCCCCAACGAATACATCGCGCTGCTGATCCTGATCCCGATGGCCGTGGCCGCGGTCGGCCTGCGCACCTGGAAGATCCGGACCGACGAGGGCCGCACCCGGCTCTCCGCCCTGGAACGCGAACAGGCCGAGGTGCTGCGCCGGGCCGTCGAGCACGAGCGGGCCAGGATCGCCCGCGAACTGCACGACGTCGTCACGCACAACGTCAGCGTGATGATCATCCAGGCCGGTGCCGCCCGCAAGATCATGAGAACCTCCCCCGAGCAGGCGGGCGAGGCACTGCTCGCCGTCGAGTCGGGAGGGCGGGCGGCCATGACCGAGCTGCGGCACGTCATGGGGCTGCTCACCATGGCCGACGAGGGCGAGGGAGCGGACGAAGGTGCAGGCCCGGCCGATGCGGCGGCGGAGCTGGCCCCGCAACCCGGCCTGGGCCAGCTGGAAACGCTGGTCGGACGGGTCCGGGACACCGGGCTGCGCGTCGATCTGACCGTGACCGGCCCGTCCCGCCCCCTCCCGCCCGGCCTCGAACTCGCCGCGTACCGCGTGGTCCAGGAAGCCCTGACCAACACCGTGAAGCACGCCTCCGGCGCCACCGCCGCCGTGACCGTCGCATACGGACCGGAACGGCTCAGGGTGGAGGTCACCGACAGCGGTGGACACCCGGGCGCGGCCGCCGGAAGCGGCCGGGGGCTGATCGGTCTGCGCGAACGCCTCGCCGTCTACGGCGGAACCCTGAACACCGGCCGCCGTCCGACCGGCGGCTACCGTGTGGAGGCCCTGATCCCCCTGGAGACACCGTGACCGAGCCGCTGCGTGTGCTTCTCGCCGACGACCAGACCCTGGTCCGCACCGGATTCCGGTTGATCCTCGGCGCCGACGGCATCGACGTCGTCGCCGAGGCGACCAATGGGGCCGAAGCGGTCGAAGCGGTCCGCCGCACACGCCCCGACGTGGTGCTGATGGACGTCCGGATGCCCGAGATGGACGGTCTGGAGGCCACCCGCCGCATCCTCGCCCCTCCCCGGGCCCACGACTGCGTTCCAGCAGGGCGGACGCCGCTCCCCGACAGCCCCCGAGTCATCATCCTGACCACCTTCGACCTCGACCGATACGTCTACGCGGCACTGTCCGCCGGGGCCAGCGGCTTTCTCCTCAAGGACGTCACCCCCGAGCAGCTGACCGCGGCGGTCCGCACGGTCCGCACCGGCGACGCCCTGCTCGCCCCCGCCATCACCCGCCGCCTCGTGCAGCGTTTCGCCGGGGGCGAGCATCGATACGGCACCCGGCACGACAGCGAAACCGCCGCCCTCCACCGCGACCTCGACGCGCTCACCCCGCGCGAACTGGAGGTCTTCGGCCTGCTGGCCCGCGGGCTGAGCAACGCCGAACTCGCCAACCGCCTCCACCTGGCCGAGACGACCGTCAAGACGCACGTGGCCCGCATCCTCGCCAAGCTCGGGCTGCGGGACCGTGTTCAGGCCGTCATCGTCGCCTACGAGACGGGGCTGGTCAGCGCCGGTGAACGCGAGGCCACCGAGCGGACGACCGAGCGGTCCGCCTGGCAGCCCACCGGGCCGGCGTAGACCGGCGCCCGGCCGTGATGTCACGTCCGGCCCGGCCCCGGGGACCCCCTCAGAACCAGTCGTCTTCCCCGGGCGGCTCGCAGAGCTCGAAGACCACTTCGCCCGTGTCCGCACCGTCCGTCACGACGGGTCGCACCCGGGCGCCGACCGACACCCGGTGCGGTGCCGCGCCCACGACACGGCAGCGGAACACGAAGCCCTCGGGGAGCCGGACGAGCGACTCGTTGCGCGCGGCCTCCGTGTAGCGGTGGACGACACCGGACCTGACCACAACACCCAGGCCGGCGCTGCGTTCGGGCTTCAGGTCGCCCGACGCGCACACCGGGCAGAGCAGCCTGCGGAAGGAGGCCGTGCCGCACCAGCGGCACCGGTTGTACTCCAGGCCGGCTTCCTCATGCACCGTCTGCACGGTGCCACTTGATGACTGGGACACGTTCGACCCCCTGCGCTCGGCTCGGATGCGCCGCACCTGCGCGTCGGCGCGTCCGCACCATAGGGCACTGAGTGCCGAACAGTAAAGACACTCAGTGCCAGTTCAGACGGGACCGGGGCTCAGTCCTGCCCGATGGCCGACTCGATCTGCTGCACCACGCGCCACATCGGAGCGCCCTTCGAGGCGACCATCACCACCACGTCGCCGTCCACCGAGGGCGCGGCCCGGCCCTCCTCCGCCGCACTCCCCCACACCCGGTGCACCATCGCCAGGGCGTGGTCGACGGCGGCCTCCGCGTCCCCCTCGCCGCCCGAACGCAGCCAGGTCCGCAGCCCGTTGTTGTGCGCGGCGACCACGGACGCGGCGATCACCTCGGCGCGCAGCGCCCCGTCGCCCGACTCGCCGTACCTGCCGCGCAGATATCCGGCCATCGTCTGCTCGTACCGCCGCACCACGGACAGTTCGTAGGTGCGGAGCCCGGGGACCTCCCGGGTGAGCCGGTACCGCTGGACGGAGAACTCGGGATCGGCGGAGTACATGCGCAGCACCAGCCGGGCCGCGTCGCTCACCGCGTCCACCGGGTCGGCGTCGCCGGCCCGCCCCAGGAACGCGGTCATGTCGGCGAGGCACCGCTCGTGGTCCGGGAAGACCGCGTCCTCCTTGGACGGGAAGTACCGGAAGAACGACCGTCGTCCGACCCCGGCCCGCGCCACGATGTCGTCCACCGTGGTCTGCTCGAAGCCCCGCTCCAGGAAGAGCTGGAAGGCCGCCTGGGCGAGCACCTCCCGCATCGGTGCCTTCTTCGCCGGTCTGCGCGCGTCAGTCATGCCGGGAACGTAGCACCGGAAGGCGCATTCTGGCACCAGGTTCCTTTACAGAGGGTACTGAGTGCCATATTGTCATCCCTACGAACCACACCCAGGTAGGAGAGCCGGCGTGAGCTTGAGGATCGTTGTCTGTGTGAAGTACGTGCCCGACGCCACCGGTGACCGGCATTTCGCCGATGACCTGACGGTGGACCGTGAGGATGTGGACGGTCTGCTGTCGGAGCTCGATGAGTACGCGGTGGAGCAGGCGTTGCAGATCGCGGACGAGGCGGACGAGGCGGAGGTCACCGTGTTGACGGTGGGTCCGGAGGATGCCAAGGACGCGTTGCGCAAGGCGTTGTCGATGGGTGCGGACAAGGCGGTTCACGTCGAGGACGACGGTCTGCACGGCAGTGATGTGATGGGTACGTCGCTGGTGCTGGCGAAGGCTGTGGAGAAGGCCGGGTACGACCTGGTGGTGTCGGGGATGGCGTCGACGGACGGGTCGATGGGTGTGGTTCCGGCGTTGCTGGCGGAGCGTCTGGGTGTGCCGCAGGTGACGTTGCTGTCCGAGGTGTCGGTCGGGGACGGGGTGGTGCGGGGCCGTCGTGACGGTGACAGTGCTTCGGAGCAGCTGGAGGCTTCGTTGCCGGCGGTGGTGTCGGTGACGGACCAGTCGGGTGAGGCGCGGTATCCGTCGTTCAAGGGGATCATGGCGGCGAAGAAGAAGCCGGTCGTGTCGTGGGATCTGGACGATCTGGGGATCGGGTCGGACGAGG
>NZ_JBCEWQ010000032.1:0-63474 GCF_038448545.1 Streptomyces sp. CLV115 | reverse complement strand
GTCCCGCAATTCCTGGTGGAACAGCGTGCGGCGTCAGATGCGGTGCATCGCAAGGCGGAGGGACGTCCACATACTGGATGTATGTGGACGTTCCGACAACGCGGCGAGGTGCCGTAGCTGACGCCGCACGCCCGCCAGGAATTGCGGGACAGCCCTTAGATCAGAGTGGCGGACGTGTGCCTCGACCCGGCCGACACGGTGCTGCTCGCCACGCTCGCCCGAGGCGTCGTCGAGACCGCGGCACGCGAGTGGCGTGCCGCTGATCCACCGGATCCGGCGGGAGTGGCCGTCCTGCGCATGGCTGCCTGGCAGGCCGGCCGGTCGGGACTGGAGGGGCGACTGCTCCACCCCCGCACCATGCGCCCCGAGCCCGCGGCCGATGTCGTCCGGGCCCTGCTCGCGCACGTTCCCAATGCGCTGGAGGACAGTCACGACTTCGCCGCGGCGGAGAAGGCGCTCACGCACGTGCTGGAGCGGGGGACCGGGGCACAGACCCAACGGGAACTGTTCGCTCGCACCGGAAGCCTTCGTGACGCGGTGGCCGAATGCGTGTCCAGGACACGCGGTTGACCCTTGAGGAGTCCGCCCCGCGCCCCCGTCGGGTGGCCTGAGCGTGTGCCGGGTATCGGCAGCGGTGGAGAGGCCGGGAACAGGGGAAATCAGGTTGTGGCCGTCCCGGTGTCCGGCGGGCGTCGACGAGGACCAGGCGGGTGGGCACCAGGTGGGCCATGGCACAGCACCGCAGCGAGGCCGCGCAGTCGACTGCCCGGTTGGCATTTGTCACCGGGGGTTGCCGTTCAGCCCTGTCGGAGCAGGGCTTCGAGAGGACGCACGCCCGCGCCGGAGAACAGGCTGCGGGCCGTGGTGATGCGGGCCTCGCGCGCCGGGCCCGGAGCGGTCAGTTGGTCCAGGGCCCGGATCAGGGCCCATGGGTCCGGCGCGTATTCGGTGATGCCGTGCTCGGCCATCCGTCTGGCGCCCTCTCTGCCATGCCCCGGAATGGGCCGATAGCTGACAACCGGCAATCCGACGGCCATCGCTTCGAGTGCCGTTTGCCCCGCCGCGTTGTCGATGAGTGCGCGGGAGGCCGTCATGAGTCCCGGCATGTCGTCGACCCAGCCTCTGGCATCGGCATGGGCGATGTGTGACAGTTCCCGGCGCAGGCGCGTGTTCGTACCGCAGAGCACGACCGGTCGGTAGCCCGCCGAAGCCACCCACCGTGTGGTCTGCCCCAGGTGGGCGCCGGCGCCCCAGGCCCCCGTCGAGATCAGCACCGGCGGACGGTCCGGCGGGTCGAAGCGTTGCTGCCGGTCCGCCGCCGTCGGAGCCGGGGCGTGGAACCGGGTGGCCACCAGGGCGCCGGAGGCGACGGCCGGGCGCCGTACCGCTCGCTGTACCTGATGCGCGACGTCGGGTGTGAGACACAGATGGAGGTCGTTGCCAGGGTGCATCCATTGGCGGTGAACCGCGAAATCGGTGATGACGACGGCGCTCGGGACCTGAAGCGCGCCGCGCGAGCGGAGCCTGCCGGTGAGCTGAGCGGCAAGATGGAAGACGGGGACAACCACGTCCGGTCGTTGTTGCGCGACGAGCATCAGCAGTCTTCGCTCCGCGAGGGCGGCCAGGGGGGCGCTCCCGGGGCGGGGGCCGGCCCCGGCGCGGAAGAACGCCGCGTACAGACCGGCATAGACCAGGGGCGCGCGGCAGATCACCGACCGGTAGAAGGAGCGCAGTCCACTGCCGATACCGGTGGGCAGCAGATCAAGGACGTCGACCGTCGTCGTCAGCCCTCCGCCGGCCTCCAGCCGACGGGCCAATTCGGCGGCCACCGCGTGGTGACCGGAACCCATGCCTGCGCTCAGGATGAGGAAGCGTCCGGGCGCCGTGCTCATCCCGCGTTACCCCTCGTCCGGGCGCTGGCACAGGAGGGGGCAGCCACCGGCCCCCCGAGTCCATTGCCGCCGTCCGGAGCGGGCAGCGCCGAAGGCGCCTTCATCCGTCGCAGCGGAACCACCCCCGACCGTCCGAGGACTCGATGCGCGGCCGGAGGCTCGGCCGCGTGACCAACAGGTACATGACCACCTCGTCCGAGCATTCGGAGCATTTGCCGGAAGGGACACGGAACCCGGCTCTTCCATTCTGTGGGTGCGAGCGGTGCGGTGCAGTGAGGCATGGGCCCCGGCGGTTTACCGACGCCCGTCCGGGCTACTCCTAACCCGACGTGGCGGCGCGATGCCCCGCCGTTGTGAATGCGTGAGGGGCCGCGACACCGCGTCGTTCCGTGCTTGAGACAGCCGTACCGTGCTTGGGACAGGAGAAAGGCCATGTCACGTGCTCCTGGGATCGCTCATCGCGGCGTGCCCGGCGGTGATGCGTCGGACGGCAGGGGCGCCCGGGCAGGAGTGGCCCTGGTGACAGGGGCCTCCTCGGGTATCGGCGCCGCGGTCGCACGCCGGATCGCGGCCGAAGGCGGGTGGCGGCTCCTGGTCGCCGGCCGTGACCGCGAGCGGCTGGCCGACGTGGCGACGACGACATGCTCGACGGCTCTCTACGCGGACCTGGTGTCGACCGGCAGTACCGAGCGACTGGTCGAGGAATCCCTCGACCACGCCGGCCGGGTCGACCTGCTCGTGGCCGCGGCGGGCGTCGGATGGGCCGGCTCCTTCCGTTCCATGCCGGCTGCCGCCGCCGACCGGGTCCTCACCGTGGATCTGGTCTCCGTCGTCCATTTGGTACGGCTCCTGCTGCCGCACATGCTGGCAGCGGGGCGCGGGCACATCGTGCTGATCGGATCGGTGGCGGGATCCGCAGGTGTGCGCGGCGAGGCGGTGTACTCGGCGGCGAAGGCGGCCTTTGCCGCCTTCGCCGATGCTCTGCGCTACGAACTGAGGGGAACCGGAGTACGCATCACCCATCTGGTCCCCGCAGTGGTGGACACTCCGTTCTTCGAACGCCGCGGAGTGCCCTACACCCGGTCGTGGCCCCGGCCCATGCCGCCCGAACGCGTCGCGGACGCGGTCTGGGACGCCGTCGTGGCGGGCCGCGACGAGGTGTTCGTCCCCGGCTGGCTGCGTCTGCCGGGATGCGTGCGCGCCGTTGCCCCCGGGCTCTATCACCGGCTCGCCACCCGCTTCGGCTGAACAGCGACATGAACCTTCTCGCCGTGACGCTGGCGCTGTCGGCAGCCCTCGCCAACGGCGCCGCATCCGTACTGCAACGGCGGGCCGCCATGGAGCAGGTGGAGTTCGAAGGAGCGGGCAGCAGACCGGATGCGCGGCAGGCGACACGCCGACTGTCACAACTGGTACGCCGCCCTGTCTGGCTGGCAGGTGCGTCGGCGCTCGGGCTGTCCGCCGCCTTCCAGACGGGCGCGCTGGCGGTCGGCAGCCTGTCCGTGGTCCAGCCGCTGATGGCGAGCGAACTCCTCTTCACGCTGTTGCTCGGCACCGCGGTCTTCCACCACCGCCCGGACGGCAGGACCTGGACGTCGTTCCTGCTGCTTGCCATGGGACTGGGACTCTTCCTGGTCGCCGCGGGCCCCTCGGGGGGTGAGGCAACGGGACAGGCCGGCACCTGGCGGGCTGTCGGCATCTCCGCCGCGACGGCCATGACCGCGCTGACCCTGCTCGCCCGGACCCTCGACGGCGCCGCCCGCGCCGCGGTCCTGGGCTGTGCCACCGCCATCTCCTTCGCATGCACGGCTGCTCTGATCAAGGAGGTCACGGGCCGGATCCCGGAGGGTGTGGCCGCGGTCTTCGCCACGGCGTACCTGTACGCGATGTGCGGTGCCGGTCTGCTGAGTCTGCTGCTGCTCCAGGGCACGCTGCGTGCCGGGACACTCGCTGCCTCCCAGCCGGCGCTCACCCTGGGGGATGCGCTGGTGGGTGTGTTGCTGGGGAAGACACTGTTCGATGAACGGATCGCGCTGGGCGTTCGTCTGCTGCCCACCACGCTCGGTGCCTGCCTGATGGCCGCCGGAACGGTGGGGCTGTCGCTCTCCCCGGCGGTCGCGGGCCACTGGGACTCGACGAGAGGAAACGACAACCCGACCACCCGGGCCCGACCGCAACCGACGGCCGACAACGACGGAGGCACGGAATCTTGATGAACAACCGGCCCACGAGACTCCCCCCTGCGCTCCGTGTCCCCCTGGCCGCTTCAGCGCTGGCGCTGACCGCGCATGTCGCCCCCGCCGGCACCTGGCTGCCTGGTCCACGGCGCAGATGCCTCCCCGCCCTGGCCGGCCTCGGACACCCCCGCCACATTGCCCTGACCTTCGACGACGGCCCGGATCCCCGCTCCACCCCGCACTTCCTGCGCATGCTGGACCAGCTGTCCGCACGCGCCACGTTCTTCGTACTCGGGGAAAGTCTCCTGCGCCATCCTGAGCTCGGCCGCGACATCGTCGGCCGCGGACACGAACTCGCCGTTCACGGATGGACACACAGCCGCCCATGGCTTCCCACCGTCGTACGCGACACACGCGAGGTCTCGCGCGCCGCCGAGGCGGTACAGAGGATCTCCGGCGTCCGGCCGTTGTGGTACCGGCCCCCCTACGGAATCCTGACCGGTGGCCGCTGGACCGCGGCCCTGCGCGCAGGCCTGAGACCGGTGCTGTGGTCGGCCTGGGGCCGGGACTGGACCGAGGGCGCGACCCCCGAGGGAGTCCTGGCGACCGTGCGCAGCGGACTCCGGGGCGGCGGCACGGTCCTTCTCCACGATGCCGACCTGTCGGGATCCGGCCGCTGGCGGCCCGCACTGGCGATGCTGCCGGACTTGGTCAGCGGCCTCCGGGCCGAGGGGCTGAGCGTCGGCCCACTCGTCGACCACGGCCTCCCACCCCTGCGCCGGGCCGGTCGAGCACGCGACCCCGACGGGGACAATCCCCTGCGAGAGGAACAACGCACTCCGCCCCTGCCGCCGGAGGAGAGGCCGGGCTGATGATCGCCAACCGGGCTGCGGGGCCCGGCCCTCGCGGCGAACGGGCCGCGGCCGGGACGGTCAGGACGCGGCGGGGACCGCCGTGTCGAGGCCGCGGGCGGCAACGAGCTGTGCACTGCCGTCGGCCAGCCGGTAGGACAGCCCGACCACGCCGAGGCGGCCGGCGGCGACCCGCTCGGCCATGACGCGGGAGCGTTCGAGCAGCAGGTCCACCGTGTTCTCGATGTGCTCGGCCAGGATTTCCTCGGCCGTTTCGCGTCCTGCGGCGCGGGCAGCCAACACGCTCGGGGTCACTCGCTCGACGACATCACGGACGAAGCCGCCCGGCGTCTTTCCGTCTTCCAGGGCGGAGCAGGCTGCGGCGACGGCGCCGCACGAGTCGTGGCCGAGGACGACGACCAGGGGCGCGTTGAGGACGCTCACGCCGAACTCGATGCTTCCGAGTACTTCCGTACCGGCGACGTGCCCGGCGGTGCGGACCACGAACAGGTCGCCCAGACCGCGGTCGAAGATGATCTCGGCGGCCAGCCGGGAGTCGGAGCACCCGAACAGCACGGCAAAGGGTTGCTGGGAGGGGGCGATCTCGGTACGGCGGGTGGCGTCCTGGTTCGGGTGCTCGGAGGCACCGGAGACGAAGCGCTGGTTACCGGCCAGCAGCAGGTCAAAGGCGTCGCGGGGCGTCGGGGCCGGGGTCTGGGTGTCAGTCATGGTTGCAGCCTACGAGGCGGCACCGGCCGTCGCTGTGACCGGTCTCGCCGGAAGGCGCCGGGCCGGGTGGCGCTGCCGGCCCCGGCGATGCCCCGGGCGCCGGGCGAGGACGCTCTCGAATCGCGCCGCGCGCCGGCTGCGCAACGCGGACCGTGACGGCCTCTTGACGGTGCTCACCGGCCGGACACCGGCGGATGGCTCTCCCTCCCCTCACCGCTCGACGGCGACGCGGACGCTGCCCGGTTCGGAATCGGCTGCGTCCGGGATCAGCATGCCGGCGCCGACTCCGCTGTGCAGGTACTCCGGTACGGCACGGTTCAGGCGCTCGCCCGGCAGCGCGACGGGGCTCCCCGGCGGGTAGGGGGCGAGCATCTCCGCGGCGACCAGCCCGGCCGCCCGGCGAGCAGCCACGCGGTCACCGCGATGGCGGGCATGAGGGCCACCGCGACCGCGTACCGGCCCCTGCGCGGTCGCCTCCTGCCAGCAGCGCGTCGAGGTCGGCCGCGCCGCCCCGGGCCGCAGAAGCCCTTCCGGCCGTGGACGTGCATGCCTTCGATTTCTTCGATGGCTGCATCTCCTCGGCGGCATGCTCGGTGAACTCGGCCACCACCTGTGCGCGGTCGATGCCCGTGGCGGAGATCGCGTGCCGGGTGTATCGCAGCCGACACACGACCTCGGTGGCGACCACGTCATTGAGGACGGCGACCACCTTCTCGGCTTCCAGGACCGTACGTGCTGGGCACCACGCCTTCGGTCGTCTTCTGCCGGGCCTCGTCCCGGATCCGGGTCACGCCGATCACGAAGCGGTCGCCTGCCACGGGGTGCTCCCAACGGTCGGGAAAGAACGGTTCGCACACGCCTTCCCGAGCGCCGGACCAATCGTGCTGGATCGCTGCGGACACACCGGTTCGCACCGGATCACCAGGGCGGCACGGGCCGTCAGGTCGGCGCGGGGCCGCTCAGCCGGCTCCGGGCAGGCGCGTCTGAAGATTGCCCTCGTCGTCTGTGCGGGTGTCGAAGGCCGGCTGCGGGGCGGTGGCCGGGCCGCCCACGTTCCAGCCGTCCGAGAGCCGGAAGACGCTGCCGTGCCACGGGCACGTCACGCAGCCATCGGCGACCTCGCCTTGCGAGAGAGGGCCGGAGAAGTGGCTGCACCGGTCGGCCAGGACGTGGAAGACGTCGTCGGACTCCCTCACCACCAGTACCGGCACCTCGCCCACCATCCGGCGCACCCCCGTACCGGTGGCGAACTCCTCGGGGCGCCCGAGCGTGTGCCAACCGGGTTCCACCAGGTGGGGAACCGCCTCCGTCTTGTTCGCGCCCGCGGCCTGCCGGTAGGCGAGGTGGCCGCCGAGCGCGGCTCCTGTACCGACCGCGGCCAGCCCGGCGAAGCCCAGCACGCGCCCCAGCCCGCCCCGGTGGCGCGATCGGGCGGTCCAGGACGCGCCGTACAGGCCCACTGCGGCGGCGATCGAGGCGGCGTGCAGCAGACCGGTGCGCATCTGCTGCTCGTGCTGCTCTGCCCAGTCGACCCAGCCGGTCCACGCCGCCGGGGCGGCGCTGACGACGCCGACCGCGACGAGCAGGCGCGCGGCGCGCTCCGAGCCCGGCACGAGGTCGAGAACGCCCGCGGCGATCCACGCGCCGACCGGAATCTGGACCAGGGCCGGATGCAGTGGGTGGCCCAGGGGACGACCGTGCAGCACACCGCGCAGCCGCCCCAACGGCAGGCCCTGGACGGCGCGCTTCAGCGGTTCGGTGACCGCGTCGAGCTCCTCGGCACCACTCACGGCGTCGAGCACCTTCAGCGTTCGGATGCCCAGGCGGTCATCGCCGTCCGAGCGCGCGGCGGCGGTGATACGGGCGATGAGGGTTCCCATGGGGTTCACGCTGCTCTCTTTCCCGCAGCGGTGCGATCCGGGGTGGGCCGCACGGCGTACGCGCCGCTGACAGCGGGCGGCGATCCGGCCGGAACGGCAGCCGGGCGAGCGGTTCGACGACGGGAAGGGCGCGAAGACCGGGCCAGGCCTGCCATGTCTGTTCGGGCGTGCCGGGCTCCTGGAGGGCCGGCGGTCGCATCGTCAGCAGCGCGCGGCGTGGTTTGCACGCTGCACGCCGCGGCGCGAAGCTGAAACTGTCGGGTAGGGCAGCGGGAGTGCCGACAGGACGGCAGACTCCCCCCGGCCGGACACTCGGTCTGTCCGTCGGTCATGGTCATGGCCCACCCGGCGGACGCCGGCCCGCCGCGGGCCGCGTGCTCCCCGGGAAGATACGTGGGTGCGTCATGGGCAAGAAGGACGAGGCCGTGGTTCGGGCACTGCTCGATCGACACGGCCAGACCTACGCCGCGCAGGCAGGCATCAAACTGCGGAACACCCCTGCGCCGCTGTACCAGCTCCAGGTCCTCTCGCTGCTGCTGTCCGCCCCTATCCGGGCGGGCACAGCGGTGGCGGCGGCCCGCGCGTTGTTCACCTCCGGGATGCGTGATGCCCGGAGGATGGCGGAGGCGACCTGGCAGCAGCGCGTCGACGCGCTGGGCGAGGGCGGTTACCGCCGCTACGACGAGCGGACCTCCACCCAACTCGGTGACGGAGCAGAGCTACTGCTGGAGCGCTACAAGGGCGACCTGCGCCGCCTGCGCGAGAGCACGGACCCCGAGAAGCTGCTGCGGGAGATCCCCGGCATCGGCCCCACCGGGGTGAACATCTTCCTGCGAGAGGTCCAGGCGCTGTGGCCGGAGTTCTCTCCCTACCTGGACCGCAAGGCCCTGGACGGGGCGGAGCGGCTCGGGCTGTCCACGTCTCCCAGGACACTGGCATCCCTCGTGGAAGCCGCCGAACTGCCACGACTGGCCGCAGGACTGGTCCGAACGGCACTCGACAAACGGATGGCCGAGGAGGTGCGCTCAGCGGCTTCGGCCTGAACGCATGTCGGGTACGGGGACGGCACGTCGGGCAAACGTGGGGGCCCTGGCGGCCACCTTCCTCCCTCCCGTGGATCGGCGGTGAGCCGACCCGCCCGACGTGGTCCGCAGCACCTCTGCCGTGCTCGTGACCGCTGGGCTGCGGCGCGCCGCACGGCAGGGAGGGCCCGAGGCCGATGACTGCCGCCCACCGGATGCTTCTCGCAGTGAGGCCATTACCGTGAGAGGTGCGACTTGGCGCGCCACGTGGGTCACGACTGGAGGCACGGTGGGCGACAACGGCGACAACGGATCCGGCCACTGCGGAGAGGCACACCGCCGTCTGGGCACACTGCCGGGCGATCTCCAGGAGAGGCTGGACGCCGTGATGCGGGGTCCGGCCGAGGCGGCCCTGCTGCTGGACGCCGTCATGTCGGTGGGCCGGGGCCTTGACCTGCCCCAGGTGCTGCGTCGGATCGTCGAGGCCGCGGTCGTCGTGGTCGATGCCGAGTACGGGGCCCTGGGAGTGGTCGGTGAGGGAACCCGGCTCACACAGTTCCTGCCGGTGGGCGTCACGGCGGAGCAGCGCGAAGCCATCGGCCCCCTGCCCGAGGGGCACGGCATCCTCGGCGAGCTGATCCGTCATCCCGAGCCGTTGCGGCTGGTGGAACTCTCCGGGCATCCGTCGTCCTACGGGTTTCCGCCGAACCACCCCCCGATGCACTCGTTCCTGGGTGTTCCCGTCCGGGTTCGCGACGAGGTGTTCGGCAACCTGTACCTGACCGAGAAGCGGGGCGGCCGGGCATTCGACGCCGAGGACGAAACCGTGCTGTCGACGCTCGCGGTGGCGGCGGGAGTAGCCATCGAGAACGCCCGTCTGTACGCGGAGACGCGCGACCGCCAGCGCTGGCAGGAAGCCAACAGCGAGATCGTCGCGGCTCTGCTCGGCGGAGCGGACGAGGCACACGTCCTGCAGATGATCGTGGATCACTCCTCGCACATCCTCGCCGCGGATCTCGGACTGCTGGCACTGCCCGCGAAAGGCAAATGCCTCCGTGTGGCACAGGCGGCCGGGCTGGACGCCGAGACGCACCGCGGTCTGGTCCTGCCGCGAGCACGATCGTTCCTCGGCGCCGCCATGGACGCGGGCGAGCCGATCACCAGTCTCGATGTCGCACATGATCCGAGGATCTTTGAGGGCCCGCCGCGGTGGACGGGGCTCGGCCCTGCTGTCGCGGTTCCGATGGTCACGGGGGAGCGGACCCGCGGGGTGCTGCTGCTGGCCCGGGTACGGGACCGTCCCGCCTTCACCGATGCGGAGACCGCGCCCCTGCTGGTGTTCGCCGGACAGGCGGCGCTGGCGATGGAACTCACCGCACGGCGTGAGTCCGCCGAGCAGATCGCACTGCTTGAGGAACGCGACCGCATCGCCAGGGACCTGCACGACCTGGCCATTCAACGGCTGTTCGCCACCGGAATGACCCTGCAGAGCGTGGTGCGGCTCGTGGAACAGCCACAGGCGAGCGAACGGCTGTTGCGCGCGGTGGACGATCTGGACGAGACCATCAAGATCATCCGTTCCACCATCTTCGCACTCCGCACCAGTGACACGGGCCGGGCCGGCCAGGGTCTCCGTGCCCGGACGGCGGCCACGGTCGAGCAGGCCGCCCGGACCCTGGGCTTCCAGCCGTCGCTGCGCATGGGAGGGCTGATCGACACGGATGTGCCCGCGGAGATCGCCGAGCAGGTGATCGCGGTGCTCGGCGAGGCACTGAGCAACGTGGCCCGCCACGCACGGGCGACCGCGGCGGACATCTCGCTGGTGGTGGGAAAGGACGAGGTGAACCTGACCGTGTCCGACAACGGTGTGGGCATGACCGGACACAGCGGTTCCCGCAGCGGGCTCGACAACCTCGCACGGCGCGCCGAGAAACTCGGCGGGGAGATGAGTGTGGGGGAATCCGCGCAGGGCGGCACCCGGCTCAGCTGGCGAGTGCCGCTGCGCCTCTCCTGATGCCGCGCGGGTGCTCCGCGTGATGCCGCACGGGTGCTTCGCGGAGCCGTACGGTCAGCTCTGATGGTGCCCGGCACCGGGCGGGGTGGCTTCGGTGGCATGGGCGGCGATCACCGCCGCCTGGATACGGCGCTCGACACCGAGCTTCGCCAGCAGGCGGGAGATGTGATTCTTGACCGTCTTCTCCGACAGATAGAGGCGCTTGCCGATCTGGCTGTTGGTCAGCCCTTCACCGATCAGTGCGAGGACGTCCTTCTCCCGCGGGGACAGTCCCGCCAGCGCGTCGTCCTCCTCGGAGCCGGAACCGGTCTCCTCCTCGCGCAGGCTGTTCATCAGCCGTGCCGTTGTGGACGGGTCGAGGGTCGAGCGCCCGGATGCCAGTGTGCGGACGGCGGTGACGAGGTCCGAGCCCTTGATCTCCTTCAGTACGTAGCCGGCCGCGCCGGCCATGATCGCGTCCAGCAGTGCTTCGTCGTCGTCGAACGAGGTGAGCATCAGGCAGGCCAGCTCAGGCATCCGGGAGCGCAGCTCACGGCAGACCGTGATCCCGTCGCCGTCCGGCAGCCGCACATCCAGAATCGCGACGTCGGGACGGAGCGCCGGGCCGCGCGCCAGCGCGTGATCGGCCGTGCCGGCGTCGCCGACGACTTCGATGTCGGGTTCCGCGTCCAGCAGATCCTGCACGCCGCGCCTGACCACCTCATGGTCGTCCAGCAGGAACACGCGGATCGGCCTCTGCGCCGAGAACCCCGCGTCGTCGCTCATGGTGGCCCTCCTCGGCTCCAAGGGGGTGCGCAGTCCCGTCTCGTCATCGTCCGTTCGTACGGACGGACCGCGCCAGGGTCGAACGGTCCCGTTCTCCGGTCCGGTCGGGCCTCGGGGAGACTCAGCCCGGGGACGTACAACTGCGGCAGCGTTTCCGCGTTCCGTACGGGCGGTGCGCCACTGCCTCGGCGACGAGTCTGGCACCGCCCGGCCCAGCGACTCGTCGGCCTCCGTTTCTGGCCGACGGCGTGCACCGCCCGCCCGCTCCGCGCGATCTGCATGCTCCCCTTCCGAACGATATGCGCGCTTACGGAGGGTCGCTCGGCCGACCGGCGCGAGGGGGTCGTCGTCCACTGGATGCTCCTCGCCCACTCCGACGCCGAGCCGCGTCGTGCTGCCGCCCTCTCCGCTGCCACGATTGGCGGGGCCCGGCTCGTTTCCGCCCCTGGTGGCCCCGCAGTGGCTGCCGGAGCACAGTCGTCGGTGCGTGCCCCGTCCGTCGGGCACGGTCCGACGGTCGAGGAATGGGACGAGGTGGAGGCCGAACTGCCGGAATCGCTCCTTTCGGGGGACCTGCCGGTCCGGCGGTCAGAGTTCCGCGTCGAGTATGTCCGACCACGCTGTGCCGTCCGGGCTCCCGTCGGGCCGGGGCAGCGACATCTCCGCCCAGATGACCTTTCCCCGGGGGGTGTAACGGGTGCCCCAGCGCTCGGCCAGCTGTGCCACGAGGAACAGACCGCGGCCCCCTTCGTCCAGCGCGGCGGCATCACGCAGATGGGGCGAGGTGTTGCTGCTGTCGGCCACCTCGCAGGTCAGGGTGCGGTCGTACAGCAGTCGTACGGTGACCGGCGCGGAGCCGTAACGGATGGCGTTGGTGATCAACTCGCTGAGCAGCAGTTCCGTGGCGAACGCAAGCTCGGACAGGCCCCAGTCGTCGGCTTGTTCTGCCGCGGCAGCACGCATTCCCGCCACAGCGGCAGGATCGAACGGCACGTCCCAGCCGGCGACATGGTCGGGCGGGATCGCCCGCGTCCGGGCGATGAGCAGGGCCACATCGTCCTTGGGCCGGTCCGGCAGGAGCGCGTCGAGGACTGCCTGGCAGCTCTCCTCCGGCGACCGGTCGGGATGGCCCGCCAGGGCCTGACGCAGCAGCTCGATCCCCACGTCGATGTCCCGGGTGCGGTCCTCGACGAGCCCATCGGTGTAGAGGACGAACTGCGTCCCCTCCGCCACCTCCAGTTCGGCCGTCTCGAACGGTATGGAGCCCAGGCCCAGGGGCGGGCCGGCCGGCAGGTCGGGGAACGACACACTGCCGTCGGGCCGGACCAGTGCGGGCGGGAGATGCCCGGCACGGGCCATGGCGCAGTGGCGGGAGACGGGATCGTAGATCGCGTACAGGCAGGTGGCTCCTGTGATCCCCGCGTCGGCGGCGGTTCCCGCCTCCTCCTGGTCGATGCGCCCGACCAGGTCGTCGAGGTGGCGGAGGATCTCGTCGGGCGGCAGGTCGAGTGTGGAGAAGTTGTGCACGGCCGTACGCAGCCGTCCCATCGTCGCGGCCGCGTGCAGGCCGTGGCCGACGACATCCCCGACGACCAGCGCCACCCGGCTGCCCGGGAGCGGGATCACGTCGAACCAGTCGCCGCTCACGCCGGAGAGCGCGGGCAGGTAGCGATGGGCGACATCGAGCGCGCTCTGTTCGGGCAGGGCCCGCGGGAGCAGGCTGCGTTGCAGAGTCACGGCCATGGCGTGCTCACGGGTGTAGCGGCGGGCGTTGTCGATGCTGACGGCTGCCCGTGCGACCAGTTCCTCGGCCAGGGACAGGTCGTCCTCCTCGAACGGCTGGGGCTTCTCGGAGCGCCAGAAGTTGGCCATGCCCAGGATGACGCCCCGGGCCTGGAGAGGCACCGTCATGAGCGTATGGATGCCGTAATCGACGATCGTCCGCGTCAGCTCGGGGTCCTGGGCGAGCCAGCCGGGTGCGGCGGACAGGTCGGGCACCAGCTTCGGCCGGCCGGTGGCGAAGACCTGTGCCTGTGGCGTGGAGGGGAGAAAGTCGATCAGCCGGCCGATTTTGTACAGGGGATGGTCGTCACGGATGCCGTGTACAGCGGTGCGGCGCATGTCCGCGCCCGTACTGGTCGGCTCGTCCCCGTGGAGGACCGGTTCGGCAAGATCGACGGTGGCGAAGTCGGCGAGCCGGGGGACCGCGATCTCGGTCAGTTCCTCGGCCGTGCGCACCACATCGAGGGTGGTACCGATCCCGAGACCCGCGTCGTACAGCAGCCGCAGCCGCTCGCGGGCGTTCTCCGCCCTGCCGGACAGCACCCGCAGCTCTGTGGAGTCACGCAAGGTCGCGACCGTCCCCTGGGGGCCACCGTCACGGTCCGTGGGCCGCTGGTTCACCGCGAGCAGCCGGCTCCCCGCGAGGTGCACTTCGTCCGTGGCCGTCCGCCTCGACGTCAGCAGCTCCAGCATGCCGGGGTCAAGGCTGGACAAGTCCGAGATGCGTCGCCCCTCGGCGTCGAGCGGCAGATCCAGCAGCCGTCTGGCCTCGTCGTTGGCCAGCAGCAGCCGGCCGTCCTCGCCGACGATGAGCACGCCTTCGCGCACGGCGTGCAGCACCGCGTCGTGGTGCTCGTACATGCGATGGATCTCGGCAGGGCCCAGACGGTGGGTCTGCCGCCGCAGCCGCCCGGTCACCAGGGCAGTTCCGCTCGTGGCCACTCCGAGCGCGACTGCTCCTGCACCGAGGATGATCGGAATCTGCCGTGCCACCGCTCCGGTCACTTTCTCGACCCTCATGCCGGCGGCCACCAGGGCGACGACTCGCGCGTGATCGTGGACGGGGACGATCGCCTGCGCCTCGCGGCCGAGCGGGCCGTTGACCGTCTCGGTGTACACGTGGCCGGCCAGCGCCGGCGCGATGGTGGCGACGACCTTCTTCCCGATCAGCTCGGGCCGGGGGTGCGTGTAGCGGATCCCTTTCGTGTTCAGCACCACGATGAAGTCGACGCCCGCCGCCTTCCGCCCCGCCTCGGTGAGTGGCTGGAGCACTTTGGAAGGGTCGGGAGCCTTCAGCGCGGTCAGGACGCCCGGTGAGTGAGCGAACGTCTGCGCGACGGCGACGGAGCGGTTTCTCGCCTCCGTGGTGCTGTCGTGCCGGGCCTGCACTACGAGCGCCAGTACCGAAGCGGCGACGAGGAGCACGACCACAACCACCTGCAGGGCGAAGACCTGGCCTGCGAGGCTCCTGGGGTGCTTGCCCGTGAGTGACCGCATATCTGCGCTCCGGAATCGGCCGAAACGACTAACCAGTGCCCTTTGTAACACCGCGAGGTCGAAGGTGCGTGCGGTCAGGGCTCGCTCGGGGGCGGTACCGCGCGTCGGGCCGACGGCAACCCGGCAGCGGTGGAACCGGATCGGCGCGAGGGCGGTACGGACGCGGCCGACCCGGACCGGCGGGGCGGCCCTGGCCCGATGGCCCTGGCCCACCACGGGCGGCTGGATGCCCTCCGTGACGACGAGGCCTGCCGAGGTACGCCGGGTGGCGGCGGTGCACACGTTCCTGCGCGGACGCGACGAGGTGCTCGGCGAGGATCTGCTCGGCGGGGCGCCCGGTGCCGAAGGCGGGACGCATGCCTTCGCAGTGCTCCCACAACGACGCGTGGACGACGCGGAGCGGAAGCCGTGAGCGCGACGCTTCCGCCGCGGCCCGGTCCAGGGCACGGAGGCTGCCCTCCGGTCCGTCCGCTCCGACGACTGTGGGGAGCTGCATGGCTCCCACCGCCCTTCCTGCCAAGGATGGCTGCCTGTTGCGTTGTCCGCGGTCGTGGTTTCTACGGTTCGATGGTCAGTACGTGGTCGAGGGGGCGTCGTGGTGTGCGGGGCCCGCGCGGCCCGTACCCCAGACGGATGATCATCTGCGGGTGTCCCGTACCGAAGACCGGGTCGCGCAGGATCCAGCGCAGGTCCGGCCATTCCAGGGGCTGAGTCGCGAACGACGTGGACACCTGGTCGAGCGTGGCAGTGAGCAGAACGCGTTCCAGGGCCTGACCGGCGAGCAGCCAGTCCGCGGGGCGGTCGCCCGGCGTGCTCAGCAGAGCCAGCTGAGGCCGGTTCTCGAACAGGACACGGGCCCGGCCCGGCAGGACCCCGGTCCCGGCGAAGTCGCGGGTGGTGGCTCGTTCGGAGGCGTCGCGGGGACCGAAGGCGTAGTCGGGAATGCCGTCCACGGGAGCCTCGCTCCTCGCGTTCCGCGTCCAGCGCCGCTGCTCCGCCTCCCGCGCCGGGTCACCGCGGTCGTACCCCTCGGCGTCCCGGATCAGGCCGAGCACCGTCTCCAGGTGGATGGGGGTGAGGAACGCGAAGTCCGCTCCCTCGGTACGGGCCGCTTCGGCGAGGCGTTCCCGGACGTCGTCGGGGACCGGCCGCTCGTCGAACGGGTGGCGACTCGTGTGCCGGTCCTTGATCGCCGGGTGCAGCACGGCGAGGACCTCATCGGCGGGTTCCTGTGGCGCGTCGGGGTGGACATCCAGTCGGACGGCGGCCAGTACGGCGGGGTCCGACGGCACGGGCAGCAGTGCGGTTGCCGCGTCCAGTCCGTGGTGGGAGGCGGACGCCCGCAGATTGAGCAGGG
Source organism: Streptomyces sp. CLV115 (assembly GCF_038448545.1). Taxonomy (NCBI): domain Bacteria; kingdom Bacillati; phylum Actinomycetota; class Actinomycetes; order Kitasatosporales; family Streptomycetaceae; genus Streptomyces; species Streptomyces sp. CLV115. The sequence continues at coordinate 47,508 of NZ_JBCEWQ010000032.1, read as the reverse complement.
CCGCGCCGCAGCCGATGTGCAGAGCGCGGGCGCAGGGGTCGGCCTCCGGCATCGCGCGCTCGAAGTCGGCCCGGAGTGTGAGGGTGTGGCTGTGGCGTCCGTAGTGAAAGATCCAGGGCTGGGCGTTGTGCATGGACGGGGCGGCAGTGGCATCGGCGACGAGGTCGACCAGTGTGCTGTCTTCGAGTGTTTCGGTGGGCATGGCGGGTCTCCCGGGCGTCGGGAAGGGCGATGCCATCAGCATGGAGCGGATCGCCGCCCGGTGTGTATGGGCCGTTGGTCCCTCGCCCGGTCCCGGGTGGCTCCTCGGCAGAGACACCACCGTTCCCCCGGCGAAAGGCCCTAGGCCGATTCCGGGCCTTCGAGGCGGCACTCCACACCGACGACGCCCTCCACGGACTGAGCGAGCCGGGCGGCGACGGGAATGAGAGCGGAGTCGGGGACGCGGCCGGTGAGCAGGACGACACCCCCGGTGACGCCGACCTTCACATCCCGGCGCGAGTTCGGGAACAGGCGGTCTACGACCTCGTGGCGTATCTCGGCGGCGAGGTCGTCGTCGGGGCGCAGGAAGATCTTGAGCAGATCGGCGCGGCTGACGATGCCTTTGAGCCTGCCGTCGGCGTCGACCACCGGGAGGCGCTTGATGCGCCGGCCGGCCATGAGCCGGGCGGCCCGGGGGAGGGACGCGCCGGGCTCGATCGTGACGGCCGGGCCGGTCATCAGTTCCCCGGCCCGCACCGAGCCGGCCTTGGCGGTGTCGCCCAGGCGGCGCATCTGGTCGATCATGCCGGGCGGGCGTTCGTGGAACTCCTCCTTGGGGAGCAGGTCGGCCTCGGAGACGACGCCGACGACGGAGCCTCCCTCGTCGACGACAGGCACGGCGGTGACCTTCCACCGCTCCATGGCATCGGCGATCTCCTTGAATTCCGTGTCGGGTGTGACGGTGACGACGGTCTTTGTCATGACGTCGTCGACGGTGTATCGGGTGGAAGCCATGGCAGGTTCCTCGATGGGTGCGGGGTGAGTGCCCGACCGCCGCCGGTCGGCGGACCGGGACGGCCTCTCCGGGCCCGGGTACGGCCGCTGTCCGGCCCAGTTCACGGTCGGTCCGGTGCCGAGGGGCTTCGGTCCAGGTGGGCATGGGTGATGACCACGGCGTGGACGGACGAGGCGTGGCACGGCAGCTTCGCCCAGTTGCGGCGGCGCAGGTCCGCGAAACCCTGGAAGAGGCCGCAGTCGAGGAGGGTCCGGGCATGGTCGCTCTCGATGAGGAACTTGCTGCCGGTGACGGTCCGGACGCCGCCGAGAATCCGCAGCAGCGCGGGTCGCGCCCCGGGCTCGGCCAGGTGTACTTCTGCCTCGGACATCGCCGACCCCCCTTCGGTGGGTGGCAACGTCTTCACCGTCACATCCCTGCAACCGGGACGGGAGGGGCCCGAAAGGCCCTGGCAGGGACCGACCGGCCCATGTGGAGCGGACCCGCGCCGGGCCAGCCTGGGGGAGAACCTCACCGGGAGACACAGGAAGAGGGGCGGCATCGTGAAGGCACTCGATTTCCGGCGCCCGGGACGGATCGCGTGGCAGGACGTTCCGGATCCGACGGCCGACGTTCCGGATCCGACGGTCAATGACGCGGCCGACGCGGTGATCCGCGTCCATGTCGTCACCGTCCGCGGGACCGACCTGCACATCATCAGGGGAGATGTGCCCGAAGTGGTTCCCGGCCGGGTGCTGAGGCACGAGGCCGTCGGCGTGCCCGAGGCCTTCGAGACGTGCCCCCGCACGGTCCGGCCCGGAGGCCGCGTCGCGGACACCGGCGCGCTCAAGGTGGCGCGGGGAGGACCGCAGCACAACGAGATCGTCGCCCCGGCTGAGCCATGAGTACCGCGTGTGCCTGGGACTTCAAGGGTTACGACCCCAAGGCGGAGCGGACGGTCGAAGCCCTGTGCACCCTCGGCAACGGCAGGTTCGCCACCAGGGGCTCCGCGCCCGAGTCGCCCGCCGACGCGGTGCACTGCCCAGGCACCTACGCGGCCGGGTGCTACGACCGGCTCGTCTCGGAGATCGCGGGAGAACGGGTCGGCAACGAGGACATGGTCAACCTGCCCGACTGGACGCGCCTGCGCTACCGGTGCCTGCCGGACGACGGACCGGCGGGGGACTGGCTCACCCCCGATCACCCGAGCCTGCGGCACCACAAGGTGTCACTCGATCTGCGCGGCGGCATCCTCACCCGTCACCTGTTCTTCCAGGACGGCCGAGGCGGCCGGCTCGGCGTCACCCACACCAGACTCGTCCACATGGGCGACCCGTATCTCGCCGCCCAGAGAACCACCTTCCACGCGTACGGCTGGAGCGGGGCCGTCGAGGTCGAGTCCGTCATCGACGGTGACGTCACCAACAGCGGCGTCGAGCGATACCGGGGGCTGGACGGACACCATCTCACCGGCCACCGTGCCGGAGCCGAAGCGGACGGCGTGGCCTGGCTGTCCTGCCGTACCCGTTCGTCCCGGACACGGATCGCCGTCGCCGTGCGCACGTCGTCGCGGCCCCTCGTGGCGGTGGGACCGAGCTGCACCGTGACCGGAACGGTCCAGAGCTTCAGGCTGCCGGTGGCCCGCGGGCATTCGGCCGCAGTGGTGAAGTGTGCCGCGTTGTACACGTCGCTGGACCGCCCCTCGGGCGATCCCCTGCCGCTCGCCGTCGAGCACGTGTCGCACTCGGCGTCGTTCGAGACGCTGCTGGCCTCCCACCGTGCGGCCTGGGAACGCCTCTGGAGCCAGGGCGAGTTGAGGGTGCCCGGTGAAGCGGGACGCATCCTGCGGCTGCATCTCTTCCACGTCCTTCAGACACTGTCCCCGCATACGGCCGAGCTGGACGTCGGAGTGCCCGCCAGGGGACTGCACGGCGAGGCGTACCGGGGGCATGTCTTCTGGGACGAGCTGTTCGTACTGCCCTGTCTCACCCTGCACTTCCCGGAAGTGGCGCGGGCGCTGCTCATGTACCGCCACCGTCGCCTTCCCGCGGCCCGCGAAGCGGCCCGCAGGGCGGGCCTGCGAGGAGCGATGTTCCCCTGGCAGAGCGGCAGTTCGGGTGCCGAGGAAGCGCAGACGCTGCATCTCAACCCCCACTCCGGCCGCTGGCTGCCCGACCACTCGCACTTGCAGCGCCATGTCGGATCGGCCATTGCCCGGAACGTGTGGCGGTACGGGCAGAGCACCGGCGACACCGGATTCGTCCAAGGGCCGGGGGCCGATCTGTTGCTCGACATCGCAGCCTACTGGGGTGCCGCGGCCACGTACGACGCCGGTCGTGAGCGCTACCGCATCCGCGGTGTGGTGGGCCCGGACGAGTACCACGACGGCTATCCCGGGGCCGCCGCCCCCGGGATCGACGACAACGCGTACACCAACGTGACCGCGGCCTGGGTGCTCGCACGCGCGCTTGAGGTGTTCGGCGGGCTCCCCGAGGTCCGTCGGCGGGAGCTGGCCGAGCGACTCGGCCTGGACGACGCGACGCTGAGCCGCTGGGAGGACATCTCCCGTCGGCTGTACGTGCCGTTCCACGACGGTGTGATCAGCCAGTTCGAGGGCTACGGCGAGCTGGCCGAACTGGACTGGGACGCCTACCGCTCCCGATACCGCGACATCCGACGGCTCGACCGGATACTGGAGTCCGAGGGGGACACGGTCAACCGCTACCAGGCGTCCAAGCAGGCCGACACACTCATGCTCGGCTATCTCTTCCGCCCGGCCGAGCTGCGGTCCCTGTTCGGCCGTCTCGGATACCGGCTCGACGACGAGACATGGCGCGCGACGGTCGGCCACTACCTGGCTCGCACCAGTCACGGCTCGACCCTCAGCAGCGTGGTGCACGGCTGGGTACTCGCGCGGGAGAGAGGCCCGGACGCCTGGCGGTACTTCGAGGAAGCCCTGCTCAGCGATGTTGCGGACATCCAGGGCGGCACCACCGGCGAAGGCATCCACCTCGGTGCCATGGCCGGCACCCTCGATCTCGTCGAACGGGGCGTCGCGGGGCTGGAGGCAGGTCCGGACGGGCTCCGTATCGATCCCGTTCCGCTCAGGGAGATGCCGCGCTGCACGTTCACGTTCTGTTACCGCGGGCACAGCGGCATCCGTGTCCGGCTCCTGCCGGGCCGGCTGGCGATCCGCGTGCCCGGCTCGCGGCTCGCTCCCCCACTGACCGTGTGCCTGCCCGGTGGACGGCGGGTGACCGTGGCCGCGGGGGAGCAGCACTGGTTCCGTCTGCCGTGCGCCGACTCCTGGCGGATCCGGCGGGGTCCGCTCGGCGGGACCGGATCGCTCGACCGGTCATCGGCCCACGCGTGACCGGGCGCGGACCGCGGACATCAGTCCGTCCCGGGGGTCAGCAGCTCGCCCGGGTCGGTCACGACCACATCCGCGCCGTGCCGGCGCAGTGCGGCCGAATTGCCTCCTCCGACCGTACGGTCCACTCCCACCACCAGACCGAATCCGCCGCACCGGCCGGCCTCGACACCGGCCAGGGCGTCCTCCAGCACCGCCGTGTCCCGAGCCGGAACACCCAGCCGCCGGGCCGCCTCCAGGAAGAGCGCCGGGTCCGGTTTGCCCGGAAGCCCCAGCCGGCGCGCCTCGTTGCCGTCCACCACACGCCGGAAGAGCGGGATCACACCCGCCGCGGTCATCAGCTCCGTCGCGTGGCGAGACGCCGAGACAGCGGCGCAGGGCACCCGCTCACGCCTCAGTGCGTGCAGCAGACGGACGGTGCCCGGCCAGGCCGCGACACCGTGCGCCCGCACGCCCGCGGTGAACAGTTCCTCCTTGCGGGCCGCGACGGCCCACACCGTGGCGGTGCCCGGCGCGTCGTCGGGATCGCCGAGCGGCAGATCCAATCCCCGGGAGGCCAGGAAGCCGGCGGCCCCGTCCAGCCGTGACCGGCCGTCGACATGCCGGAGATACTCGGTCACCGGATCGAACGGGCGCTGCCCGCCCGCAGCCGAAAGACAGGCGTCGAAGGCACCCTGCCAGGCCGCCGCATGGATTCGCGCGGAATCGACGACCACGCCGTCGGTGTCGAAGACCACGGCCCGCAGCGAACGCAGGCAATCTGCCAGGGACGGTGTGCCGCTCATGACGGATCCCTTCGTCAGGGAGCCCTCTCCATGGCAACACGGCCACCGGCCACGGGCGCGCCGAGCGCAGGAGCGGGCCCTCGGCAGCGCCCCGACGGACGGGGCGCCGTTGCCGCGCGGAGCGGCGGGCGGCCGGGCCCCCTCCGTACCGCCGTGAGCGTTTGCCCGACCTGCATGCCGGCGCGACGCTGGGAGCATGGTGAGCGAGTCGGCTTCGCAGACGCTGACCGGATGGGCCGTGGGAAGCCCCGGCCCGATCGCGGACGGCCCGCTGGTGCGTGTGCGACGGGCGGTCCCCTCACCGGGGCCGGGCGAACTGCTGCTGCGGGTGGAGGCGTGCGGTGTGTGCCGCACCGACCTGCACCTTGTCGAGGGCGACCTTCCCCCGCACCGCCCGTCGACCGTTCCCGGCCACGAGATCGTCGGCCGGGTGGCGGCCGTCGGCGGGACCGTCACCGGGTTCCGGGTCGGTGACCGGGCCGGTGGGGCGTGGCTGCGCAGCACCTGCGGCCACTGCCGCTACTGCCAGGCCGGCCGCGAGAACCTCTGCCCGGCCTCCCTCTACACCGGCTGGGACGCGGACGGCGGTTTCACCGACATCGCCCTCGTACCGGCCGACTACGCCTACCGGCTCCCGGAGGACCAGGACGCCGCGCTGCTGGCGCCGCTGCTGTGCGCCGGGATCATCGGATACCGGGCCCTGCGCCGCAGCGCCCTGCCGCCCGGCGGCCGGCTCGGGATCTACGGCTTCGGGGCCTCGGCCCATCTGGCGGCGCAGGTCGCCCTCGCCGAAGGAGCGACCGTGCACGTGCTGACCCGTTCGGCCCGTGCCCGTGAACTCGCCGCCGACCTGGGTGCCGCATCGGTGGGCGGCGCCTACGACCGTCCGCCCGAGCCACTGGATTCGGCGATCCTGTTCGCACCGGTCGGCGATCTGGTGCCCGTGGCACTGGAGGCGCTGGACCGGTCGGGCACGCTCGCCGTCGCGGGCATCCATCTCACCGACATCCCCGTGCTCGACTACCGGCGCCACCTCTTCGAGGAACGGAACCTGCGCAGCGTCACCTCCAACACCCGGCAGGACGGCCGCGACTTCCTGGACACGGCAGCACGGATCGGCATGCGGGTCACCGTCAGCCCGTATCCGCTGAGCAGCGCCGACCAGGCTCTGAGGGATCTGGCCGCCGACCGGGTCACCGGCGCCGCCGTCCTCGTCCCGGGACGAGCCTCCTGAAACCGCTCGCCGCGGGAAGCCTCAGGCAAGTTCCATGCGTACGTCCACGACGCCTTCCACCGCGCGAACGGCCCGGGCCAGAAGCGGTACCAGGGAACGGTCCCGCAGCGGCCCCCGAACGGTCACGACACCGTCCACGACAGTGAATTCCACCTGCTCCGGGGGAGAGAGTCCGGCGACGACCGCGGACCGGATCTCCTCGTCGATCTCCTCGTCCGGGCGCAGGAACACCTTCAAGAGGTCGCTGCGGCTCACGACGCCCTCCAGCATGCCGAGATCGTTCACGACGGGCAGTCGTTTCACGCGCTTGCGCGCCATGATCCGGGCGGCCTCGGCGAGCGTGGCGCCGGGGTGGACGGTGACGGCCGGACTCGACATCAGATCCCCGGCCGACACGGCATTGGCCTTGGACGCCTCCTCCGGCCGGCCGGGCAGCTCTGGGTCCTCCTGCCGGAACTCCTCCTTCGGCAGCAGGTCCGCCTCGGAGACGACCCCGACGACGCGGCCCTCGCCTTCGAGGACCGGCACGGCGCTGACCTTCCACTGATGCATCAGCTCGACGATCTCCTTGTACGAGGCCTCGCGGCCGATGGCCACGGCCGTGTGGGTCATGACGTCGCTGACGGTGTACGGGGAGGTGGCCACCGGGTGCTCCTCGGGCGTGCGGGCGTGGCTCCTGGGCGGTGGCGCGACGGCGTACTCACACGAATCCGCCGCTGCCGTGCGGGGCGTAGAGATCGAGCAGACGGATCCGAGTGGCCTGCAGCCGGTGGGCGAGTACCTGACCGACCCAATGGCCGATGGCCGAGCCGAAGGCGGGGTCCGCGTCCATCATCATGCGTACGGTCGTCGCGTCGAACTCATGGGTACGGACAGGCGTCATCGCCTCCGCTCCGAGGTGCCAGATGCGGGGCTCGAACAGCCAGGCCCAGCCGACCAGTTCGCCGGATCCGAGACTGTCGATCACCACCGGGGCACTGCCCGGCACACGGATGTCCAGCGTGACGGTGCCCGAGCGCAGGATCCAGAAGCTGTCCGCGTGGTCCCCTTCCTGGAAGAGCCGGACCCCCTGGGCGAAATTGACCTCCTGCCCGACCCCCATCAGGCGAGCACGGTACGGGGCGGGCAGGGCCGCGGTGATGCGGGTCGGAGAACCGCTCATCGGTGGCCTCCTCTGTAGTGTCCGGTGTCGGCATCGCCGGGCAGCCGGTTCACGGACACGGGCCGTCCGGCCCCTGCCGCAGGCCCGTCCGGACCTCGGTGGGCTCCGCGCCCCCGAAGCACCCGGCCGCCTTGTCGGCCGGGGCGCTCCTCGCGCGCGATCGCAGGACCGGACCGGGCCGCCGCCCGGTCCCTCCACTATCGCCTCCGGCGCCTCGTGGGCCAACCGGACGCCGGGGCGGCGACGGTCGGATCCCTTCCGCGGGGCCGGGGCGCGGGGCTGCGAACCGGATGCCGTACGGGCATGGCGCCGTGCCCCGCACCACCGTGCCGGCCCCCGGCGCACTGTCAGTGAGCACCGCTGCCACAAGGAACGTGCGGCGACCCCGATCGACGTCGGAGCGCATCGCCGCCGGGGCCGCCCCGGACTCCGGCACGGCCGGGTTGCCTGTGCTCTGTTCCGCCGCGCCGGCCGCCCGGTGACCGTCATACCTCTCGTGCCCTGATCAGATGCCCTTCCCGTCTCGTCTCCCCAGCATTGAAGCGTGGTCGGGGACGTATGTCTGAAGGTCCTTGGGCGGTCGCTGGTACCCGGTGGACGCAGGCCTCGGGGGCAGTTCGATCACCGGTGGATCGACCGTCTCGTACGGCACGGTCGACAGGAGATGGGCGATCATGTTCAGCCGGGCCCGGCGCTTGTCGTCGCTCCCGACGACGTACCACGGAGCCTCCGAGATGTCGGTGTGGACGAACATCTCGTCCTTCGCCCGCGAATATGCCTCCCAGCGGGTGATCGACTCCAGGTCCATCGGGGACAGCTTCCACCGGCGGGTGGGATCCCGCAGCCTGCGCCGGAACCGCTCCTCCTGCACCGCGTCACTGACCGAGAACCAGTACTTCCGCAGCAGAATGCCGTCCTCCACCAGCATGCGCTCGAAGATCGGGCACTGGCGAAGGAAGCGCTGGTGTTCCTCCATGGTGCAGAAACCCATCACGCGCTCGACGCCGGCGCGGTTGTACCAGCTCCGGTCGAGCAGAACCACTTCCCCCGGGGCCGGAAGATGCTCGACATAGCGCTGGAAATACCACTGGCCGCGCTCGCGCTCGGTGGGCCGTGGCAGCGCGACAATCCGTGCCACCCGGGGACTGAGGTGTTCGGCGACGCGCTTGATCGTGCTGCCCTTGCCCGCCGCGTCACGTCCCTCGAACACCACGACGAGCCGTGCGCCTTCGGCGCGTACCCACTCCTGGAGCTTCACGAGCTCGGTCTGGAGCCGGTAGAGCTCCCGCTCGTACAGCGAACGCGGCAGCTTCCCCGGCCCACCCGGACTCTTCTCGTCAGACATGGCACGACGTTAAGGAAGAGACGGCGATCCGGCCACACGTGGATGCTGGTTGCGGTGGCCGGACTGTCGACGGCAGGGCGATCGCCGGGGTGGGCTCGCATGGTCGTCACCGTTCCGCTGTACTCGGACTGCCACGCACGGCGTGCCGTCGTACGAGGAGGAAAGCACAATGCCGTGGGGCCGAGCGGGACGTTCGTCGGGGACCACCGGCCCCGAGGGCGAGCCCCGGTCGGCTCAACCGTGGGCGTCCGGTTCCTGGTCCGCTCGACACATGACCACTTCCGAACGCATGACCACTTCTGACCAGCACTACTTGAAAGGCGAGTCACATGCACCACCGAACCGTTGCAGAGCTCATGACCCGAGACGTTGTCCGGGCACGGCGTGACCTGCCGTTCAAGGAGATCGTCAGACTGCTGGCGGAGAACGATGTCACCGCGATGCCCGTGGTGGACGAACTGGACCGGCCCATGGGCGTGGTGTCCGAGGCCGACCTGCTGCGCAAGTCCGCCGACCTGACCGATCCGACCGGCCGGACACCCATTCCGCACCTGGAGGCGTGGGAGCGGGCCAAGGCCGAGGGGGCCAGGGCCGAGGAACTGATGTCGGCTCCCGCGGTGTGCGCGCGTCCGGATTGGACCGTGGTCGAGGCTGCCCGCCTCATGGAAGTGCAGGACGTGAAACGGCTGCCTGTCGTGGACGAGACGGACAAGCTGCTGGGCATCGTCAGCCGCAGGGACCTGCTACGGGTCTTCCTCCGCCACGATGACGCCATCCGGGAGGAAATCACCCGTGATGTGCTGCAGCAGACGCTGGGCCTCGCTCCCTCGGCGGTGACGGCCGAGGTCCGGCAGGGAGAGGTGACACTCGAAGGATCCGTCGAGTTCCAGAGCCTGATTCCCATCATCGAGCGGCTGTGCAGGAGCGTCGACGGCGTGGTGTCCGTCGCCGAACACCTGGCCCACCGGGTCGGCGACGTACCGAGTGCACCACCTCAGCCATGAGGGACGACGGCGACGGGGCAGCGCGCGTGATGAATGGCGGCCTGGGCGACCGGGCCCAGGTGCGACAGGGCGGGGCGATTCCTGCGTCGGCCGACTGCAAGCAGACCGGCTCCTCGGGCGGCCCGCACGACAGCCTTGGCAGGGGCTTCGAGAGCGATGCTGTCGCTCACCTCGACGCGCGGGAACTTGTCACGCCAGGGGAGGAGGATCTGGTGGACACGCTTCTGCGCGTCCCGGGTGATCTCTTCCGAAACGTCGTGATCCACGCCCCAGGGCGCGTATGCGACCAGTGGCAGACTCTGGCCGTGGACCACACGAAGGGCCACGCCTCGCGCTGCGGCGGTACCGAAAGCGAATTCGAGTAGGTCGTCGCAGGGGCCGTGCAGTTTCAGTGCCACGACGACGCCGCCTTCCGCCACTGGAGCGGGTTGTGACCCTTGCTCGCTCGCTTCGGCGCGCACCAGGACCACCGGCACGTCGGCCCGTGCCACGACAGACATGCTGATGTCTCCGAGGAAATAGCTCTCGACGGGCACCAGGCCGCGCGAACCGAGCACGATCATCGCTGACTCCGACGCCGCTCGCAGCAGCGCGTGTTGGGCGTCGTCGGCAATCAGGCTGCCGACGACGGGAAGGCCTGGGTGGCGTGTCTGGAGCTCCGCCCGCGCCTTGTGCACGATCCGCCTCGCCCAGTAGTTCTGATCCATCTCAGCGGGAACGCGGGTCGGCTCCGGCGCCAGCAGAGGCCACGCGTGCAGCAGACGCAGCGGGAGCCTGCGCCGCTCGGCCTCATCGGCGGCCCACCGGGCAGCGGCAAGGCTCTCGGGTGAGCCGTCGAGGCCTACGGTGACGACTGTCTCCATGGCGACTGCCTCCGTCTCGCAAGGCTCGTAAGAGTTGGAATGACAGCAAGCGGGTCCGCACGCCCGGCCCATTGCGCCCGGGTGTCCTTGTCCGCGCCGAGTCGGACGAGGGCGGAAGGGAATCGATTGTGCGAACATCTACGCCGACGCGCCGACAGCGGCTTCTCCTCATTCGAGGAGTACCGCATATCTCCTGGTGTCGCATGCGGACCCCGATGCGGTGGGACTCGTAGGGGTACAGAGCCCGCACAAGGAGGGAGAGCGGAGGTCATTCCCCAGGTGGTGCATACCGCCGGGTTGCGGGGCGCTCCCTGAAGGGGCGAACGAGCCGTATGGGGTACCGGCCCCTCCGGCACGCTCTTGCGCCTGCACCGGCCCGCCCCGGAAACCAGCCCGTCGCCGGGCAACTCGGCCGTACCCTCCGTAACTTCATGAATCCGGACAGCCGCAAGAGCCACCCGCCCAACGAGCGCACCGGCTCACATCGGCCCTCGACGACCTCGCTTCGTCCTGCCGTCGGGCCTTGTCCACGAAGACGCACATCCCGGAAACTGCCTCCGGAACGGCGGCCACGCGCCTCTCGGGGGCCGGGAGGAGGAGGCCGTCGCGCCTCGGGTACACAAATCATGAACTGGCCGGGCCTGCCCACACCCACGCACATCCGTGATATCTACATGCTCAGTTCGTATGTTCGTCGAGCCGGGACGGGAGGCCCAGCCGCAGCCAACGAACTCGCTCGGAGAGCAGGCTGCCCCTACGGGGCGACGACCGGGGCAACTTGGGCCGCGGCCTGAGAGACTTCCGTATCAACAGGCTGCACAGCCGCTGCGATCCGGCGGAGCCCCCGGGCGGGCAACCTGCGCCGGCGCTTCGTCACGCGGCCGACGACACCGCACGACCCGGCGCACCTGCGCCGGCACAGATCCGCGACATGCATGGAAGAAGCAAGGTCTCACATGAATACGAACCCTGATCTCGAAGTCCAGATCCGCAGTGGCGTACCCCACTCGGCCCGAGTCTGGAACTACTGGATCGGAGGCAAGGACCACTACCCCGTCGACCAGGAGCTGGGAGACCAGGTCATCGCGACCTATCCCCAGACACGAGACCTCGCCCGGGCTTCGCGGGCCTTCCAGGCCCGTGCCGTGCGGTACCTGGCAGGCGAAGCAGGAATTACCCAGTTCCTCGACATCGGGACCGGTCTCCCCGTACAGAACAGCACCCACGAGGTCGCGCAGAGCATCGAACCGGAAGCGCGCATCGTCTACGTCGACAACGACCCCCTGGTCCTGGCCCACGCCCGCGCTCTCCTCACGAGCGCTCCGGAAGGCGTGACGAACTACGTGCACGCGAACATGGTGGACGCCGAAAAGGTGCTCCAGGAGGCCGCGCAGACCCTCGACATGACACAGCCGATAGCCGTCATGGTGCTGTCCACGCTGGGGCACGTCGATCCCCAGTCCGGCATCGACCTCATGCGGCGCTACATGGCCGGCACCGTGGCCGGCAGTCATCTGGTGCTCTGCGACACGGTCGCCACGCCGCAGACGCTGGCCGCACAGGAGGCGTACGCCTCGGGGGACACCCCGCCCTATCTCGTGCGCCGGCCCGAGGAGATCCTCGCGAGCGCCGACGGCATGGAACTGATCACCCCGGGATTCGGGTCCATCTCCCTGTGGCGTCCGAGCCCGGAGGAAGAAGTGGCTGAGCCCGTCGACCAGTGGGGCTTCGTCGCCCGCAAGTGATGTCCGGCCCCATCCCCGGTCCGGGGCACGGGACGGACACCACGGACCGACCGGGTCCTGATGAACCGAATTCCGTAGCCGGGGCCAGGGCGACGGGGAGTCTTCGGCCGGTACGACGATCTCTTCTGCACCCGCAGACAAGTCCGAGAGAGCAGCTTTCCCATGTTTCAAGACACTCCGATCTTCAACCTCCTTGTGCAGGAAAAAGGCAATGTTCCAGATGATGTCCGTGGAACGGCCCAGCGGATCGAACGAGACCTGCAACAGGTCATACCGTCGATACAGCCTCCCGTGAACGCTGGTGCGGCCCAGCACGGGCACGCCTTCCAACTGGGCATCTGACTGCATGACAGCAGGCCTCGGTGCCGAGGACGAAGCCCATCGCCGGGCGCTCCTTCAGCCGACGGCAGACCGGCCACGGAGGGCGTCGCCGACCGCCCCGGTGGATCGATCACGGGGCGGGCGGACAGGAGCCCCGGGCTGAGGCGTTGCTCTCCCCGCCCGGGGCTCCCGGAGCCCGGTCCTGGAGCCCGGTCCCGGAGCCGGAGTCGGAGGCTGCCGTGGCCCGCGCGGTCGGGTCGCCTTCGCGGACGTTCAACGTGGCGCGGCTCCGGGCCCGCCGAACCACGCCCGGGTTTCCGGCTGGTTGGGCCGGACGAGGGCGAGGATCGCGGGCACCAGCCATGCGATCCCGAGGATGGGCATCACCTCGTAGAACACCACGGTGAAGGGCAGCGCCGTCCAGCCGTAGACGAAGGCCGAGGTCCGCAGCGCAGGGTTGCGGGTGGGGAACTTGACGGCGGTGGCGATGCCCCAGGCCGCGACGGCCAGCACCAGGATCCCGGCGAAGACAACCTGCCCCGAATGCTCCTCGCCCGCCGTCCGGCTCCACGGATTCGGCTCGCCCTCGCCCCAGATCGACGTGGCGATCTCCACGCTGTTGCTCACCAGGGCGAGCCCGAGGACGGCCTGCATGCCACCGAGGACCATCATCAGCACCCGTAACTTCCGTACCGGGTCGGGCATGGGGACCCCGGAGGGAACGGGGGGACCTCCCGGCCCCCAGGGCCGCCCCCGCCCCGGGCCGTCACCGCCGGCCGGACGGGGATTGCCGTGGGCCCGGCTGCGCTCCTCGTGCCGCCCGTTCCCGGGTCCGTTCGGATCATCGGATTCCATCTTGGCTTCCTCCCTGACAGGCGTGACGCGCCCGGGCCATACTGCGGTTGCGCGGATCGGATGTCGAGCCCGCGGACGGTGGAACGGAACAGGTGGAGAGACCATGGCTTTCGTCGGTCCCGAGGGGGTGCCGTGGTCGGGGAACACATCGGTCCGTACGTGATCGTGCGCGAGCTGGGCAGCGGGGGCATGGGCTCCGTCTATCTGGGCCGCTCCCGCGCCGGTCGGGCGGTCGCCATCAAGGTGATCAGGGCGCAGTACGCGGCGGACCCGGAGTTCAGGAGACGTTTCCGCAGAGAGGTCGAGGCCGCCGGCAAGGTGGGCGGCTTCCACACGGCGGCGGTCGTCGACGCCGACGCGGACGCCCCGCAGCCGTGGATGGCCAGCGCCTACATCGAGGGCCCGACACTGGCCGAGGAGATCGCCCGGCACGGCTCGCTGGACGAGCGGCGGCTCTGGGCACTGGCCGCCGCGCTCGCGGAGGCGCTGCAAGCCATTCACGCCTGCGGCCTGGTCCACCGTGACCTCAAGCCGGGCAACATCGTCCTGGCCGAGGACGGGCCCCGGGTACTGGACTTCGGCATCGCCCGCGCCGTGGAGGGCACCCGGCTGACTGCCGACCGGGCGGCCATCGGCACGCCCGGGTTCATCGCGCCCGAGCAGGCCCAGGGGCTCGAAGTCAGCGGCGCGTGCGACATGTTCGCGCTGGGTGCGGTGCTGGTCGCGGCGGCGGGCGGCAGCGCGTTCGGGGAGGGACAGGTCTACGGACTGCTGTACCGGGCGGTCCACGAGGACGCGGACGTCTCCGCGATCCCCGCGGATCTGCGGCCCCTGGTCGTCGCCTGCCTCCGGAAAGAACCCGGACTGCGGCCCACCCCCGAGGAGTTGCTGGTCGCCTGCGCCAGCCGGATCGACCTGACCGTCGTGGCACCCGGCGAACCCGCGCCCGCCCCACCGCGGCCGACGCCGCCCACAGCGCCCCGGCCCCGCCCGGCCACTCCGCCCGCGGCACCGGGGCAGGCCGCACTGCGCCGCCGCCCCGCAGCGCGCCCCGGATCCGAGCCGATCGCCTCCTACCTCCGCAACCGGCGGAGCCGCGGAACACAGATCCTGCGGAACGTGCTGATCACCCTCGCGTTCGCCGGAATCGCGGCGAGCGGTGACCTGCTCCACCTCGCCGAGGGACTGAGGGTACTGTCCGGATTCATCGCGTTCCTGATGCTGCTGAGGCTCTTCGGCCTGCTCGGCCAGAACGACGGACTCGTGGTGAACGACCTCGGCATCGGCGTCGGATCCGCCATGAACCTGGCGGTGCTGCGCTGGTCCGATGCCGAGTCGGTCGAGCTCGGGGTGCAGGAGACGGGGGACACCGTGCTCACGGTGCGGATGCCGGAGAGCCACCGGCTGCCCGTCGCCTTCCTGAAACCGCGGTGGGTACGCAGGAGCAAGGACGGAGCCATCCACATCCGGACCGCCCGGCTGGCTCCCGGTGCCGGCACGGCGCCGCTCGCCGACACCGTCCGCTCCTTCGCCGCTCGCCACGACGTCCCCGTCACCGAGACCCGCGACGATTCCTGACGGCCCACCAGGTAGTCGCGCCGGGCCGGGGCGCGCCGCTCACTGGAACCGGGCTGTCAGTGGCGGAAGTTAGGGTCACCACCATGGCCAACCGTTCATACCTCTATTCGGCGAGCACACCGCCGACCGCGGAAAAGAACCCGGAGAGGATCCGGTGCGTCTCCGAGCACAACTGGAGCATTCCGCTGGCGCACAAGCTGCTCGTCGGGCGCGGGACGGACACAGTCCCGTCCATGATCTGGAACAGGCGTATCGGCATCGCCGCGGACTTCTCCGGTGGCGCCACCCTGCTCGGCGATCTCCTGCGCGTGGTCGGGCAAGGGCTTGCGGACGACCGTGAATTCGCCGAGTGCGTCGCGAGGACCACAGCCCATCTGGACAAGCAGAGCGACACCTACTTCGTGCTGGAGACGGGGGAGATGGTGTCGCTCGGCGACGAGGATCCCGAAGAGGCGGTGCGGTACCTGGTCTCGCACGACATCCCTGACGCCGTGGCCCGCGCCGAGGCGGCGATCGCCGGGGAGGACGACGCATGGCTCGCGTCCGTCCGGGCCGACTGGCAGGACCACTTCGCCTCGTTCTACAGCGACGCGCTCTACTTCTCGTTCCCCGGCGAGTAGCGCAGGCGGGACGACCGAGGGCCCGGCCGGGCCGGGCTCTCGGCCTCCTCTCAGCCGGTGACGAGGAGACGGGCCCGGTAACCAACGCCGTGCTGGACGCGACCTGCGGCAGCCTGATCCAGAACGTGCACAACGATGGGTGATCTTCCCCGTCGTCAATTGCGCGTCAAAGGTCCGACCCGCGGGATCAAGGAGCCGCCAAGGGTGACGTCCGGCCCCGTGGGAGCGGGCATAGCGTCGTTGCATGCCGTCCCGGATCGTGATCGGTCCGGGGCGATGTACCCGTCTCCACGAGGAGTGCCATGAACGACAGCCGGCCAGCCGAGGACCCCGACCCCCTTCGACCGAGCCGGACCGGAGCGCTGTACGTTCCGGTCCGGCCCGGGCCCGCGGGCCACTGCGCCCGCCTCTTCCGTACGCCCCTCGGTGTGCGTACCGCCGTCGCCTTCACCCACGAGCGGCGGCTGACCCTCACCCTCGGACCGCACCAGCCCTGGATCCGCCTCTCCGAGCCGGCGGTACGCGCCCTCGTCGCGCCGTTGGGGATCGTCGGCCTCGTCGTCGACCCACTGCTCGCCGTACCGGGGCCCGGTGCCACCGCCCCCGTCGTGAATCCCGCCCGGCGCACGGCACCCGCGCCACCACGCGACCGGCGGACGGCCGTCGTGCCCTGCGGCAACCTCCTGATCGGCTGAGGGGAATCACCATGGCCACAACGCTCCCCGGACAGCCGTCTTCGGCACCGGCCGTGCCTCACCCGGCCCCCGTGCCTTCGGGCAGCACCGCGAGCCTGTCCGTCTGGCCCGCATCGGCCCGGCTCACCGCCCACGGCGACGTCGCGGTGGGCGGAGTCTCGCTCGTCGAGGCGGCCGAACGGTTCGGCACACCGGTCTACCTGCTCGACGAGGACGAAGTGCGGGAACGCTGCCGCACCTATCTGCGGTCCTTCCCGGACACCGATGTCCTGTACGCGGCCAAGGCGTTCCTCTGCCGCGCCCTGCTGCACTGGGTACGGGACGAGGGTCTCGGCCTGGATGTCTGCTCCGCGGGCGAGCTGGAGTTCGCCGTGACGGCCGGCTTCCCACCCGAACGCATCGTGCTGCACGGCAACGCCAAGAGCCCGGAAGACCTGGAGGCCGCGCTGCGCCTGGGTGTCGGACGGATCGTCATCGACAGCGCGTGGGAGATCGCCCGGCTGTCCGCGCTCATCCCGGACGGCGCCCGGCAGAAGGTCCTGGTGCGCGTGGTTCCGGGGGTGAGCGCGGGTGGCCACGCCGCGATCCGCACCGGCACGGAGCACCAGAAGTTCGGGCTGTCGATCACCGACGGCAGCGCCCGGCACGCGGTCGCCCGGATTCTCGACCAGCCACGGCTCGAACTCGTGGGCCTGCACTGCCACATCGGCTCGCAGATCACCACGGCCAAGCCCTATCTGACCGCGCTGCGAAGGGTCGTCGGGCTGCTCGCCCAGATCCGGCAGCAGCACGGGATCGCCCTGCCCGAACTGGACCTCGGCGGCGGGCACGCCGTCGCCTACCGGCCGGGGGAGGCCGCCCTCGACATTCCGTCCCTCGGCGCCCGGATCCACCGCGAACTGGCCGTGAACTGCGCCGCGGCGGGCATCCCCGTGCCCCGGCTCACCGTCGAGCCCGGCCGTGCGCTGGTCGGGCCGGCGGGCGTGGCGCTCTACCGGGTGCTCGCGGTGAAGCAGACCGGCGACCGCACCTTCGTGGCCGTGGACGGCGGCATGAGTGACAATCCACGGCCCGCCCTGTACGGCGTACGCTACGCACCCCGGCTCATCGGCCGGCGCCCGACGGCCGGTCCCCGCACCGCGACCGTCGTCGGCCGGCACTGCGAGGCGGGCGATGTGCTCGCCGCCGATGTGCCCATGCCGGGCGACATCCGTCCCGGGGACCTGGTGGCCGTGCCGGTCGCGGGCGCGTACCACCTCTCCATGGCGTCCAGTTACAACGCCGTCGGCCGCCCGCCGGTGGTCGCCGTCGCGGACGGCCGGGCACGGCTGCTGGTCCGGCGCGAGTCCCTCGCCGACATCAACGGCCGCGACATCGGTCTCTGAGTGGTGGTCATCTCCCGGACACGCGCCGGAAGGACCCGGTCGCGCGCTACTCGTCACCCGTGACGAATCGGGAGCGCGGGACCGCGGGCGGCGGGAGTGAGCCGCCGCCCGCGATCCCCTGCTGATCAGCGGCGCAGGCCGAGACGGTGTACGCCGCCGTCGACGGTGCCGACGTAGAGCGTGCGGCCGTCGGGGCTCGCGGCGAGCTTCGTCGTATCGGTGTTCTGCAGGCCGGTGGAGATGTTGTGCCAGCTCCGGCCGCGGTCGGTGCTGCGCAGCACACCGCGGCCGCCCTGCAGGAGACCACTGGCCCTGGAGCTGGTGGTGGCCGCGTAGTACGTGTCCCCGACCCGGAGCAGGTCGGAGACATGGATCGCGAGCGCCCCGGTGTCCGCGGTGCGGAAGGTCCGGCCGCCGTCGGTGCTGACGCGGACGTCCTCACCGCCGACGACGAGCCGCCGGCCGTCGAGATCGATCGCGGTCACCGGGCCGTCGGCGACCTTGGTGACGGTCACACCGCCGTCGTCCGAGCGGTAGAGCCCGGACCTGTTGCCCAGCCACAGGCGCAGCGGATCGGCGGGATCGCCCACGACGGTGTCGAAGGAGCGCTCGTGGTACAGGTTCTTCCACGTCGCGCCGCCGTCGCTGGTGGCGAACAGCCCCTGGCCCAACAGGCTCTGGAAGCTGACCATCACCCGGTTCGGGTCGGCGGGGTGGACCAGGAGCGCCGTCGGCACCTCGGCCGAAGTGCCCCGCTTCTTCCAGGTGGCACCGCCGTCGGCGCTCCGCTCCACGGTGAACGCGCCGAACCCGGTCCGCCGGACCTTCCAGACCACCTTCGGCTCCTTGGCCGAAGTGGCGAGCTGCGGGACGGTGACACCGCGCATGCCCTCGCCGCCCGAGCGGCCCCACTCCGGGCCCGCCACGGGAAGGGCGGTGCGGTGGACCGCACTGTCGGTGGCGGCGAGCAGATGACCGTCACTGACCGCGAGATCGAAGACCGTCTGTCCCTGGACGCCGATGCGCCGGTAGCCGGTGCCGTCCGGGGCGCCCCGGTAGATCCCGTCCTGCTCACTGGAGACGGTGACCGAACCGTCGGCCCAGCGGTCGTAGTCCAGCGGCACCGCCGCACGCGACGGCGTGGCCACCGTGGTCCACGTCCGCCCGTGGTCGCGGCTGAGCCGGCCGCTGCCGGACAGTGTGCGCAGGTACAGATCGCCGCCCGACACGGTCAGGCCGAGGCCGCCTTCCGCCAAGGGCAGCAGGGTGGCCCAGGTCTTCCCGCCGTCGTGGGACCCGACGACTCCGGTGCCCGTCACGTACACCGCCAGGACCGAGGAATCGGCGGCCAGGCCGCCGACGTGCTCACCGGACGAGCCGTACAGAAGGCGCGCCTCACCGGGGTTGCCCGAGCCGATGCCGGAGCGGGTCCAGACGCCGTCGTTCGTCGTCATGTAGAGGGTGTCACCGGTGATCGCGGCGGCGGTGACGGCACCGGTGACGCCGGTCGGGTACGTCGTCCAGTGATCGCCCGCGTCCGTGCTGACCAGCAGCGCGTCCGAGGTCACCGCGACCAGGGTGCGGGTGTGCTCATCGGCGGTGAACGCGGTGATGCGGGTGTCCGGGACGTCGAGCGTGCGCCAGGTCCGGCCGTTGTCGTCGGTGCGCAGCACGGTGCCCCGGCGGCTGAGGTCGTGGACGCTGTTCACGGAGTACCACCAGCGGTCGGGGTTCTCCGCGTCCACCACGAGCTGCCCCGTGCCGTCCGCGACCGGCAGCCGTCCCAACTGCCGCCAGGAGGCCCCGCTGTCGGTGGTCAGCCAGGGAGCCGCCTTCTGGTACTCGGTCAGGACGGCCTGCTTCGGCCGGCCCGGCGAGAGGGTGAGGGAGCCGGCCTCCCCGTTGGGGCCCACCGGCTGCCAGCGGTCGCCGCGGCTGTCGACCGGGGTGACCTCGAAGGCACTGGAGCCGATCAGCCGCTGCCCGGTGGCTGCGGTGCCGCGCACCGAGACCCGGTACGCGCCGGCCGCCCTGCCGGTCACCTTCGCCCGGTAGTAGCCGGTCGCGGGATCCAGCGTGGCGGCGATGTCGGTGGACCGGCCGCGAGGCGGGGTGACGGTGACGACCGGCGGTGCGGCCAGCCGGGTCGGCGGGGCGATGTGCACGGTCGAGTGACCGTCGCTCGGGTCGGGCGCCGCCTGGACCGCCAGATGCCGGACGGCGAGCAGGTACGGCACCCGGATCGCGGGGCCCCGGTCGGGGGTCGCCGTGACGCGGCCGCCGATCTCGGTGTCCGTGTCCGGCCTGGCGACGCGCAGCGAGACCGTGACGGTCGCGGTCCGCCCGGCCGGTACGGTGATCCGCCTCGGCGAGACCGTAGCCGGACCGTCGGTGCGCAGCGAGGCCGTCACCGGCCGCCTGCCGGAGTTGTGCAGCGTCACCTTCGCGGTGCCGCCGGCCTTCCGCCCGGACAGGTCGGCGAGCCCGAAGGACACCGAAGCAGGTGCGGCGGCGAGCGTGGCCGAGGCGGCCGCGGCCACATCGAGCCGGCCCGAGCCCTGCGTCGTGGGCCCGCTGCCGCTCAGCGGCTCGGCGGTGCCGACCAGCGCGGCCTTGATCCCGGCGGGCGTACGGCCGGGATGCAGCTGGCGCAGCAGGGCCGCGGCGCCCGCCACGTGCGGGGCCGCCATCGACGTACCCGACATGCGGTACTCGCCGGGCCCGTACAGCGACTTGGCCATCGTGGAGCGGATCTCCACCCCCGGCGCCACCAGATCGGGCTTCAAACCGAACGCCGGGGAGGGGCCGCGTGAGGAGAACGAGGCGATCCGGTCGGTGGTGTCGGTGCCGCGCAGCGTCACGGAGACCTTCCCGGCGGCGAGCCTGGAGGTCAACTCCGTGTACTGGGTCGAGTCGATGCCCATGACCACCAGGCGGTCCATCCGCAGCGAGTCGCCGGAGGCGTCGATCCGTGCGGGCGAGGACGGCACCTGCACCACTCCCGGCTCGGGGCGCACCTCCGGTGGCCGGGCCTCTCCCGCCGCTCCGGCGGCGAACACCGGGCCGTCGTTGCCGGGCAGTCCGGCCAGTACGCCGATCGCGCCGCGCCGTTCCGCCTCCTGCGCCCACTCCAACGCGTCCGCCGTCAGGTACTGGGCGTCCGCGGCGACGAGCATCCGGGCCCGTACGACCTTTCCGCGTACGTCGCCGACCCGCTCCCAGTCCTCGGGGGTGCCTTCGCCGACGTCGACGAGCGGCGCCGTGACGGGGCGCTCGGGCGGGTTCGCGGACAGGATGCCGCGGTAGCTCTGGATCAACTCCGGTTTCTTGCCCGCCAGGTACGCGCTGGGCAGCCGCACATTGCTCGTCGACGCGCCGACCGCGATCACACCGTCGGCCGTCGCGGGGCTGCTGACCGTACCCGCGCCCGGTCCGTCGTTGCCGGCCGCGGCCACCACGACCACTCCGGCCCGGACGGCCGCGGTGGCGGCGCGGCCCAGCGGGTCGGTGCCGTCGCCGGGGCCGCCGAGGCTCAGGTTGATGACGTCGGCCCGGTGCGGATTGGCCGGATCGGAGGCCGCTTCGATCCCGGCGATGATGTCGGAGGTGTAGCCCGAGCCGTCGGCGTCCATCACCTTGTAGGCCAGCAGATCCGCGCCCGGGGCCACGCCCGTGGTGCCGCCCTTCGTGGCGGCGCGGGCCGCCACGATCCCGGCGACATGGGTGCCGTGGCCGTTGTCGTCCATCGGGTCGTCGTCGCCGTTGACGAAGTCGTACCCGCCGACGACCTTGTGGCCCTTGCCGAGTCCGCCGCCCAGGTCGGGGTGGGTGTAGTCGATGCCGCTGTCCAGGATCGCGACGGTGGTGCCCGTCCCGTTCACATGGTTCCTGCCGGAGTCCTTGCGCTGCCAGACGGCGGGCGCGCCGATCAGCGGCACGCTCACGTCCGTCTTGGTCAGTACCCGGGTGTCGGGGCGGACGGAGGTGACGCCGGGCAGCGCGGACAGCCGCCCCACCTCGGACGCGGGCACCGTCATGGCCACGGCGTCGACGAGCAGCCCGAGCCTGCGGGTCGCCGAAGGGTGCAGCCCGGCGCGCTTCGCCGAGCCGAGGAACGTCTGCTGCCGTGCGTCGAGCGCGCGGCGGGCGGCGCCGACGTCGTCGGCGGCTTCGGCGGACCGCAGCGAACCACCGGGCGCGGCGGTGACCGCGGGCCTCCCGGACAGTTCGACGATCACTCGTTGCGAGGGGTCGGGCGTGGACGCGTCGGCGGCACCGGGCGTCGCCGCCAGCGTGCCGGCGAGAACGGCGGCGGCGAGAGCGGCATGACGAGATCTTCGTGACTTCATTGCCATGCGTAAAGGTCCTAGTGGTGCGGGCACTTGCCGCACAATGGATCTTCGCGGCCCATTGCTGCCGCTGGCACAACTGGGCCACCATCCGTCCATGACTTCCGAGACACCGCGACTCACTGCGGCAGGCATCGACCCGTTCGACGAGAGCGTCTACCGAGCGGTCCTGACCCGGCGGACGGCCGCCCCCGCCGAACTCACCGCGGACCTCGGCTGTTCGGCCGAGCGCGTCGCCAGGGCGCTGGACCGGCTCCGCGACCACGGGCTGGTCGGCCGGCTCGCCGGCACCCGCCGCCGGTACGCCGCGATCGAGCCGGGGGCCGCCGTCGAGGCACTGGTACGGGCCAGGAGCAACGAGCTGGAACGGGTCCGTGCCTCGGCCGACGAGCTGTCCCGGCTGTTCGCCGCAGCGCGTACCGGTGCCACGGACGAGGACGAGGTGGAGATCACCACCGGCAGCGAGGCGCTCGGCCGGTGGTTCGTCCGGCTTCAGCAGGAGGCCCACGAGGACGTGATGACCCTGGACCGGCCGCCGTACGCCCTGACCACCTCCAACCCCGTGGAGGCGACGGCGATGGGCCGCGGCGTGCGCTACCGCGCGGTCTACGCCCCCGAGGCCCTGGAATGGCCGGGCGTCCTCGACGACATCCGCGAACTGGTCCGGCACGGCGAGCAGGCCCGCGTCATGCCCGGCCTGCGCATCAAACTCGCCATCGCCGACCGCAGACTCGCCCTGATGCCGCTCTCTCTCGACCTCGACGACGTCCGAGCCGCGGTGATCCGCCCGTCCGCCCTGCTCGACGCCCTCACCAACTACTGGGAGATGTGCTGGAAGCAGGCGCTGCCGCTCGACGCCCCCGCCGAGGACCCGCTCGGCGAGGAGGACCGGCGCGTACTCACCCTCCTGGTCAGCGGCCTCAAGGACGAGGCGATAGCCCGTCAGCTCGGCTGGTCCGTACGCACCATGCGCCGCCGCATCAGCCGCCTCCACGAGCTGCTCGGCGCCGCCAACCGCTTCCAGGCCGGTGTGATCGCCGCCCGCCGCGGCTGGCTCTGAGCCCGCACGCCCGGACGTCGAACGTGTGGATGTGTTCTCCGTACGCGGGCAGTGGCTGCACAATGCGACTCGTGACTGATGAAGATCCGTACCTGTGGCTGGAAGACCTCGACGGCGAGGCCGCGCTGCGCTGGGTGGCCGAGCGGAACGCCGAGACGGCGGCGGCACTGGCCGCCGATGCCGGGTTCCCCGTCCTGAAGGAGCGCCTGCGGGAGGTGCTGGACGCCTCGGACCGCATCCCCTACACCGTCCGGCGCGGCGCGTTCCTCTACAACTTCTGGCAGGACGCCGAGCAGGTGCGCGGCGTGTGGCGGCGTACGACACCGGAGCAGTACCGCAAGGACTCGCCCGACTGGGAGGTCCTCCTCGACATCGACGCGCTCGCCGCGGCGGAGGACGAGAAATGGGTGTGGGCCGGTGCGCAGGTGCGCCGCCCCGACCACGACCGGGCACTGGTGTGTCTGTCGCGCGACGGCGGGGACGCCGTCGTGGTCCGCGAGTTCGACCTCGCCACCGGGACCTTCGTCGACGACGGGTTCCGGGTGGGGGAGGCGAAGACACGGATCGGCTGGATCGACGCCGACACCGTCTTCGTCGGCACGGACCTCGGTCCCGGCTCGCTGACCGACGCCGGCTATCCGCGCACGGTACGCAGTTGGCGCCGCGGCACGCCCCTGGAAGAGTCCGTCCTGGTCTTCGAGGCCGGGAAGGGCGATGTGGCGGCCTGGGGCCTGCACGACGCCACACCCGGGTTCGAGCGGGACTTCGTCTGCCGTTGGCTGGACTTCTTCCGCAGCGAGAAGTACCTCCTGGCTCCGGACGCCTCGCTCGTCAGGATCGACGTCCCCGACGACGCCAACGCCTACGCCCACCGCCGGCATCTGATCGTCGCCCTGAAGTCCGACTGGCTCGGACAGCCGGCGGGCTCCCTGCTCGCTTTCGACTTCGACGCCTTCCTGGCGGGCGACCGCACCGCAGAGGTGCTGTTCACCCCGGACGAGCGGACGGCCCTGGCCGGACACTCCTGGACCCGCCACCATCTGATCCTGGAGACGATGCGCGACGTCAGCACCCGCATCGAGGTCCTCACCCCCACCCCCGGCGGCGGATGGACACGCAAGCCGCTGACGGACGTCCCGGCGCTGTCCCGCGTCACGGTCGTCGACACCGACCCCGACGTCTCCGACGAGTACTTCCTGGACGTGTCCGGGTTCCTCCAGCCGCCCGCCCTCCACCACGGGCGGATCGGCGCCGAGTCCGAGATCCTCAAACAGAGCCCGGCCCGCTTCGACACGGCGGGACTGGCCGTGGAACAGCACTTCGCCACCTCCCGGGACGGCACCCGGGTGCCCTACTTCGTGATCGGCCCCGGCCGTGCCCCCGGCGCCGGCCCCGGCCCCGCGCTGCTCTACGGCTACGGCGGCTTCGAGGTCCCCCTCATCCCCTCCTACGACGCGGTGACCGGCCGGGCGTGGCTGGAGCGCGGCGGCACCTACGTGATCGCGAACATCCGGGGCGGCGGCGAGTACGGACCGGACTGGCACCAGGCCGCGCTGGGCGCGGACCGGCCACGAGCCTTCGAGGACTTCGCGGCCGTCGCCGGCGACCTCGTGACGCGGGGCATCACCACCCCGGCCATGCTGGGCGCCGCGGGAGGAAGCAACGGCGGCCTGCTCATGGGCGCGATGCTCACCCGCTACCCGCACCTGTTCGGTGCGATCGTGGCCCAGGTTCCGCTGCTGGACATGCTCCGCTTCCACCGGCTCCTGGCCGGAGCCTCCTGGACCGCCGAGTACGGCAACCCGGACAACGAGGCCGACCGCCCGCACCTGCGCGAGCTGTCCCCGTACCACCGGATCACCGCGGACCGGACCTACCCGCCGGTGCTGCTGACCACCTCCACCCGTGACGACCGGGTCCACCCCGGCCACGCCCGCAAGGCGGCCGCACGGCTGCGTGAACTCGGCCACCCGGTCCTGTTCCATGAGAACACCGGCGGCGGACACGCGGGCGCCAGCGACAACGAACAGTCCGCCCACAACGAGGCCCTGATGCACACCTTCCTCCGGCAGAACCTGGCACCGGAGGCGTAGCAGGAGACCTGGCCCGGTCAGGCCCGCCCGGGCCCGTTCAGGCCGGGGCGGGCCTGCTCGGGTCCGTTCAGGCCGGGGCGGGCCAGGTCGGGGCAGGCCTGCTCGGGTCCGGTCAGGTCCGGTCCGTTCAGGCCAGGACGATCGGATTGCCGAGCGCCGCCATGCGCCCGTCGGGACGGCGCACCTCGATACGGACGAACGCCGAGTCGGCCGTGCCGGTGCGCCACTCCACGGTGCCCGCTCCCGATTCGGGCAACGCCGCGCCGTGTGCCCTGCCCTGCTCGGTGTGGAAGCCGACCGTGCCCGAGGGCACACCGCGTACGTCCACCCGCACCACGACCGGAGCGTCACCCGCCTTCAGCCGCTCACCGATTCCGGCGCTCCGTCCGCCGGCCGAGGCCGTGCACGACAACTCCACAGCGGCAGTTTCGGCGATCCAGCTCCGGCCGGCCCGGATCCCGGCGAGGATCGCGCCGGCGCTCAGCTCCTCCGCCAGCACGACGGTGTGCGGGACGGCGAGCTGGCCCGCCAGATGCGTGTCGCTGTTGCCCATCGCCGGGCGCCACCAACCCCGGTGGACGTCCGCGGCCAGGCCGCGTCCCCACTCGGCCAGGGCCGCCTCGTTGTCGGCGTTCCAGGGCGCGTCCGAGCTCCACGCCCCGTTCCACACCTCGACCACGTCGAACCCCTCATACGGATACATGAAAGTGCCCGAGGCGTACGGTGCGTGCGGATGGGCCGCCACGCACAGCCCGCCGGCTCGGCGCACCTCTTCGAGACTGCCGTCGATCCGCCCGTTCCGCAGGCCGTACCGCCAGTCGACCACCTGCCCGGGGCGGAGGCCGAGCGCGAGCCAGTGCCCGGTCCGGGTGGTGACCTCCTCGCCGAGGATCACCAGCAGATCGTCGCCCGCGGGCCGGTTCCAGACGCCGTGTGCCGCGGCGGTGTTGTGTTCGGTGGTCGCCAGGAAGTCGAGCCCCGCCGCCCGGGCACCGGCCGCGAGCTGCTCCGGTGTCAGCTCGCCGTCCGAGTGCACCGAATGCACATGACAGTCGCCTCGGTACCAACCGCGTCCCCGGCCGGTCACCCGTGTCGGCGGGGCCTCAGGCTCAGACATCCGTTCCTCCTGTCCGCGTCGAGTTTTCCGTATCCCATAATCCTTTTGAAGTCCGGGCTGGATTGCCTTGATCGAGGCAGTACACGAGTTCTTCTTTGCTGGATGGGGTGGAATGGGGGGTATTTGGTATACAAAAACTCCATGCCCCGTTCCGTTTTGCCGCACAGCCCGCCGTCGCCTTCGGAGGACTGCTGCTGCTCGCAGGGCGGCTCGCCGACCACCTGGGCCACAAGCGGGTGTTCACCGCCGGTCTGCTCGGATTCGCGGTCGCCTCCGCCGCGGCGGGCGCGGCACCCACCGCGCGGTTCCTGTTCGCGGCCCGCGCCGTCGAGGGCGCCTTCGCCGCGCTGCTGGCCGCAGCCGCCCTCGCGCTCGTCGCGACCACCTTCACCGAATCTTGCGAGCGACGCCGTGCCATCGCCGTCTTCGGTGCCCTCGGAGGGGCGGGAGCATCCCTGGGTGTCGTGCTGGGCGGGGCGCTCACCCAATGGTTCGGGTGGCGCTGGTGCCTGCTGGTCAATGTGCCGATCGCCCTCACCGCCCTCGTCGGCACCGTCTGGATGCCCGCCGATCACTCGCGGCGCCGCCACGGCTGCATCGACATCGCGGGAGCCGTACTGGGCTGCGGCGGCCTTACGGCCGTGGTGTACGGATGCAGCCGGGCCGAGGCGCACGGCTGGTCGGCCCCCTCCGTGCTGGGCACCCTCGTCGGCGGCGCCGCACTGCTCATGGTCTTCGCCCACTGGCAGACCCGGGCCGCGGCGCCCCTGCTGCCGCCGCGGCTGATGCGTGACGGCCGCAGGGTGGCTTCGCTGGTGGCCGGGGCGGCCCTCATGATGGGACAGCTGTCCGTGTCGCTGTTCCTCACCTACTACCTGCAGACCGTCCTGGACTGGTCCGCGCTGGCCAGTGGCCTCGGCTTCCTGCCGATCAGCCTTGTCACCACCGCCACGGCCACCCAGATCGGCACCCGGCTGCTGCCCCGGTTCGGCCCCCGGGTGATGATGACGGCGGGCCTGTCCGTGTCGGCCTGCGGTCTGCTCCAACTCGCCCTCCTGACACCGGACTCCGGCTATGCGGCGAACGTCCTGCCCGCGCTGGTCACCTTCGGCGTCAGGAATGGCGCCGGCTTCCTCGCCATCATGACCGGGGCGACCGCCGATGTCCCCGCACAGGACGCCGGAATCGCCTCCGCCTCGGTCAACTCCGCCCAGCAGGTCGGCGGTTCCATCGGGTCCGTCGTGTTCAACACCGTCGCGGCGAGCGCCGCGACCGCATTTCACGGCAGCGGGCGCACAGCCACATTGCACGGCTTCACCACCGCCGTCCGGTACCCCCTGGCCGCTCTGCTGCTCGCGGCCGTCGTGACCGCCGCCCTCGCCCGCAAGCGCGAGCGACCCACCGCGCCGAAGCCCGATGACCCCACCGCGCCGAAGCCCGATGGCCCCACGGACAGCAGGGTCATGGATGTCGGCAGTGCAGTCCATGGGAAGTGAGGCCCGCACTCCATCGGCGGGGTCGGTGCAGGTGCGGGACCGGGGGTACTGGCGGCCGGGGACCACGGCCGGCCCGCTGCGGCTCATCGCCATGTGCGGGAGCGGTGAAAGCACTCCCGCACATGGCGGACGAACGCCGCGTCCGGCGCCCGGGGGTTGTCGGGCGGGCCGGCCGGGAGGGGGTTACGCGGCTGTCGGTGCGCCGGGGACGCGGCGGTTGCCGCCGTTGTGCTGCTGCCACAGCCGGTACACATCGACGGCGGCTTCGTACGGCTCGTGACGCATGGGCAGGCGGCGCTCGGTGTAGTCCTTGGCGAACTCGCCGTAGAAGGTGTCGAGTTCGAAGTACTTGCGGTCGTCCACGTAATGCGGCTCGTAGGCGTCGCGGGTGGTGAGGAAGACGACCTCGTCGGGGGAGCAGTAGTACAGCGATCCCAGGCACATCGGGCAGGGGTGGGCGAGCACATAGATGGTCGCACCGACCAGGTGCTCGGTGCCCAGCTTCCGGCAGGCGTCGCGGATGGCGAGGATCTCCGCGTGGGCGGTGGGGTCGTTGGTCTGGGCCACCTTGTTGGGGCTCTCGGCGAGGATCTCGCCGTCCTTGACGATGACGGTGGCGAAGGGGCGTCCGCCCTCCTCCACATTCTTGCGGGCGATGTCGATGGTGCGCTGGGCGAAGTCCATGGCGGGCCTCCGGTGTGGGGTGGTGGGTGTTGTGAGGTGTTGTGTTTGGGGCCGGTGGGCCGACGGGTCGGTGAGTTCCACCCTGCATGAGCGCCAGTCATAGTGTCCAAGTCTTGGTATCCATGATTTGTATAGACAAGAGCAATGGTCAGGACTTGGTCGCTGAGGTGCTCCGTGACCAGGGCGCCATAGGTGTCACGGTGCATGTGCGGGGAAGTCGATTGAGTTTCTCTATACTTCGGGCATGGGTCCGGAACTACGTCACCTCCGCTATCTGATCGCGGTGGCCGAGCACGGCAACTTCACGCGCGCCGCCGAAGAACTGCACATCTCACAGCCGACGCTCTCGCAGCAGATCAAGCAACTGGAGCGCGTCGTCGGTGTGCAACTGCTCGACCGCGGTGGCCGTGGCGTCCGCCCCACCGATGCGGGCGAGGCCTATGTGCACTTCGCGCGGCGGGCGCTGCGGGAGCTGGCCGCCGCCGACCGTGCCGTACTCGATGTCGCCGACCTCTCCCGGGGGCATCTGCGCCTCGCGGTGACGCCGACCTTCACCGCGTACCTCGTCGGACCACTGGTGGAGGCGCTGCACACGCACCATCCCGGCATCACGCTGGATCTGCGGGAGATGACACAGGACCGCATCGAAGCGAGCCTGCTGGCCGACGACCTCGACCTCGGAATCGCCTTCGCGGGCGCCCATCTGCCGGGCATCACCGCGACCGCACTGTTCACCGAGACCCTGGGCCTGGTCGTCACCACGGACCGTGCCCGGGACCGGGGAGACCGGCCGCTGCCGGTACGTGACCTGGCGGACCAGCAACTCGCGCTGCTCAGCAGCGACTTCGCCACCCGGATGCACATCGACGGCTACTTCGCCACACATCGCGTCAGCCCGCCGATCGCCGTGGAGGCCAACACCATCCAGGCCCTCACGGAGATCGTCCGGCGCACCGGGCTGCTGGCCACCGTGCTGCCCGACGCGGTCACGGACGACCACCCGCATCTCAGCCCCATTCCCATCGACCCTCCGCTGCCCGCCCGTGTCGCCACACTGCTGCACCGGGAGAGCGCCTACGAGAGCGCCGCCGCACGTGCCTTCACCCGGCTGGCCCGCGACCTGGTCGACGCACGCGGCTACGCGCCCGCCTGAGCACCCCGTCCCGTGGCCGGGGTACCGAATACTTACGTCGAGTGATGAGAGAATTGAGGACATGACAGGGTCTGGGGAGTTCGAGCCCGAGTCGGAGCGGGTCACCCGCCTGCTGCGTGACGAGATCATCGACGGTGTGCGTGAACCGGGCAGCAAACTCGTCGAGCGCGAGCTCGCCGCTGAGCTCGGTGTGAGCAGGCTGCCCATCCGGGAGGCCCTGAAAGCACTGGTCACCGAGGGCCTGGTCACGCCGAGGCCGCGTACCTGGGCCGTCGTACGGGAGTTCACGCCGGCGGATGTCGAGGACCTGGACGAGGTCCGCGCGGCACTGGAGACACTGACCTTCCGGCTCGCCGCCCAACGGCGCACCCGTGCGGGGCTCGAAAAGCTGCGCGCGGATCTCGACGCCGAGCTGAAGGCGGCGGAGAAGGGGGACGCCGTACGGGCCCACCGTGCCGCCGCCGACTTCCACGAGACGGTCACCGAGCTGGCCGACAACGAGCTCCTCAACGAGCTCCAGAGCACGCTGCGCAGCAGGATGCGCTGGCTGCTGGGGCAGCACGACGACCTCGGGGGCGTCGCGCAGGAGCACGAAGGGCTGTACCGGGCGATCGCGGAGCGGGACGTCGCCGGCGTCGAACAGCTGGCCGGCAAACACCTGGTGACGGGCCGCAACGCGGCCGCCGCGCGACGCAGGTCCCAGAACTGAGCGCGGCGGTCCGGCGCGGGCGTGACGCCCGGCACCGGGCCGCCCCGCGAGCGCTCAGACGCAGGCCTGGCGGATCACCGGTGTCCGGTCCGCCTCACCCGCCCAGCAGCCGGGCGATCTCGTCGAACCCGCGCTGCTGAGCGTGCCGGAGCGCGGTCGTACCGGTCTTGTCGGCGACGGCCGGATCGGCACCCGCCGCCAGCAGGAGCTTCACGGTCTCCTGGTGGTCCTCTCCGCCGTCGCCGAGGACGACTGCCTCCAGCAGTGCGGTCCAGCCGAGGTCGTTGACGTGGTTCACGTCGACGTCGATGTCCGGGTTGGTGGTCACTTCCCGGACGTAGGCGACATGGCCGTGTTCGCCGGCCGGGATTAGGGAGGTGCCGCCGTACCTGTTGACGACGGTGTAGTCGGGGCCGGCCGCCGCGAGGGTCCGGGCCATGGCCGCGCTGCCGGTCACGCCCGTCACCAGCCACGGTGTGTCGTGCTGCTGGTCCAGCGCATCCGGGTCGGCCCCGGCGTCTACGAGGATCTCGGCGGACTTGACGTGATCACCGGTGGCCGCGAGGAGCAGCGGAGTCCGGCGGTTCTCGTCGCGGGTCTCCAGGTCGGCGCCCCGCTCGATCGCGCCGCGCACCCTGCCGGTGTCACCGGAACGTGCGGCTTCGAGCAGCTCGCGGTCGGCGGCCGAGCGCTTCGTGGACGGGGCGCCGGAACCGGTGACCGAGGGCTTGCGCGCGGCGGCGTCACCGTCGGACTGTGCGCCGCACGCGGTCGCGAGTGCGGCCAGGCCGAAGAGCGGGACGATCAGGAGGGCGGCGCGTCGTGTCGGAGACATGGTTCCTCTCAATCCGTGGGCGCGGGCCCCGGACGGTGCGGGCCCGCACCGTCCATGCTGGCGTGCCCGTCGGCCCATGCCCTCGCTGAACCGGATGGAGATGCGCTGACGTCGGGACGACACCGGGGTCGACCGATCGGCCGATGTGCGGGCCACCTCGCCCATGCGCCGCGAACGCGCGCCCCACCGGCACCTTCGTCACTCTGAACCGGGCGGCACCCGGGCGGCCCGACTCCGCTGCCCGGAAGGCACAGTGGGCCCTGCCGCCCACGGATGCGCGGGTGGCGTTCACAAGAGGCTCGCGGCCTGTTTCCCCGTGTCCAGGGGAGCGTTCTCACGGCGCGGGAGCAGCAGCGGAGTGACGAGGAGGAGGACTCCGGCGGCAGCGATCGCGACACGGGGGCCGGTGACGGCGGCGAGCAGACCCCACCCGGCGGTCATGACGGCGATGGCGGCGCTGCTGCTGATCGACCACGCGGTCAGGGTGCGGGCGACCCGGCCGGGGCCGGTGTGTTCGAGCCGGTAGGTGGACAGCAGCGGGTTGAACAGCGCGCAGCAGGTCACCAGGCCGAACTGCACGACGATGATGAGGACGAGCCCAGAAAGGCCGGGCCGGACGAACGCGAGCCCGAGCGGCCAGCAGGCGCGCAGCGCTCCGGCGATGCGGAGCACCCGGTGCTGCCCGAACCGTGCCGCGAGCGGGCGCGCGAGACGTGAACCGATCAGGCCGCCGACGCAAGGGGCCGCGAACGCGAGACCGTACTGCCAGGGGGAGAACCCGAGTGGGCCGAGCAGGAGCACGGCGAGCAGTGGCTCGGACGCCATGATCAGGCCATTGACCACGATCGAGTTGAAGAGCAGTGGGCGCAGCACGGGATGGCCGAGGATGTGGCGCCAGCCCGCGAGCAGATCGCCCGCCCGCAGGCGGGGTTCGCCGGTCCGCGCGGGACGCGGTTCCGTCCCGCCGATGGCACGGATGCCCAGTGCCGAGAGCAGATGGCTGAATGCGTCGACCACCACGGTCGTCACCGGGCCGAACAGCCCGATCGCAGCCCCGCCGAGCGGTGGTCCCACCGTCGTCGCGGTCCACGTCGTGGACTCGAACCGGCCGTTCGCGACGAGCAGGTGTTCCGCCGGCAGGAGCGTCTTGAGATACGCGCCACTGGCCGCGTTGAAGGCGATGTTGGCCGCGGCGACGACCACGGAGACGACGAGAAGCTGGGCGAAGCCGAGCAGTCCGAACGCGAACGCGGCGGGGACGCTCATCAAGGCCGCGAACCGGGTCAGGTCCATGGCCATCATGACCGGCCGCTTGCGGCGGAACTCCACCCACGGCCCGAGCGGCACCGCGAGCGCCGCCCCCACCGCCCGGCCCGCGGCGGCCAGCACCGCCACCTGGGTCGGCCCGGAGTGCAGTACGAGCACCGCGATCAGGGGCAACGCACCGAACCCGAGCCCGGTGCCGTACGCACTGGCCGCGTACGCCGCCCACAGCCAGCCGAACCGCCGCCCCAGAGCCTGCCTGCCCACCATGCCCGATGCACCTCTCGCCGACTCCGAAACAACCGCGCGCTGAACGTCGGTATCAAAGCGAGCGAGGGACAGCGAGATCAAACAACCGACCTGTCCGGAAAACACAACCGGCGGTTGTGCGGCGGACGGTGCACCACGCGCCGCTGTACTGTCTCGGCCATGAACGCTGCTGGGGTGCTGGTCTCCGTCCGCAAGAACGACGGCAGCCTGCACTGGCACCACTCCGCGGTCCGGCTGGGCGAGGACGACCACGGGGTCTGGCTCGGGGCGCCGGTCGGTACCGTCTACAGCAGAGGCACGGAGGGCCCTGTCTACACGACGCGGGAAGTCAGAGTGATGCTCATTCCCCGCGATGCGTGGTGGACGGGGTTGTTCCAGGAGTCTCCCGCACGGCTGGATGCCTACTGCGATGTGACCACCCCGTCCCAGTGGCTGCATCCCGGCGAGGTCACCATGATCGACCTGGATCTCGATGTCTGCCGCACACGTGACGGGGGAACCGTCTTCGTCGACGACGAGGACGAGTTCGCCGACCACCGGATCCGGTACGGCTACCCGCCCGACGTGATCGCCCGGGCGACAACAACGGCCGAGCAGCTGAGAGCGGCGCTCGCCGAGGACGCCGAGCCCTTCGGCCGCTGCCGTCGGTCATGGCTCGCCAGA
This sequence comes from Streptomyces sp. CLV115, assembly GCF_038448545.1. NCBI lineage: Bacteria > Bacillati > Actinomycetota > Actinomycetes > Kitasatosporales > Streptomycetaceae > Streptomyces > Streptomyces sp. CLV115. Next base: position 13,878 of record NZ_JBCEWQ010000032.1, on the reverse strand, counting down.
ATGTCCGCATACTGACCGGCCGTACCGCGACCGCGACCGAGTCCGGCCGCCCGCGGGCGTATCGGCGGTCAGGAACGAACGGACTCTCGTCCTGTGCCACGCGGAGCTGGTGGCAGGTGTCCGCGACGATGTGATCCGGTCGTCATCGGCCCACTCGCCGCGCATCCGAGGAAAGCCACTCCCCGGCGCCGGCCCCGGGCAGCGGCCACCTGGCCGCTGCCCGGTCACGGCCGGACAGTAGAGTTCGGCTGCGTCGTCCCCTGAACACCGAGGTACCGTCCGTGACTCTCGCACCACCCGAACAACCCCTCCCACCTGCGGTGACCGTCGTGGGAATCGGCGCCGACGGATGGGCGGGACTGCCCGAAGCGGCGCGTACGGAGCTCAACGGCGCACAGGTCCTCATCGGCGGCGAGCGGCAACTCGGCCTGCTCCCCGCGTCCTGCCGGGGACAACGGATCCCGTGGCCCTCGCCGTTGCGGCCCGCCGTTCCCGGCCTGCTCGCCGCGCACGCCGGGAGCAGGGTCGCCGTCCTGGCCAGCGGCGACCCGATGTTCTACGGCATCGGCCGGGCCCTCACCGAAGTGCTCGGCACCGACGCGCTGCGGATCCTGCCCCACCCGTCCTCCGTGTCCTACGCCTGCGCCCGGATCGGCTGGCCGGTGGAGGACACCGAGATCGTCACCCTGGTCGGCCGCCCCGCCGCCCGGCTGGCCGCCGCCCTGCACCACGGCCGGCGGGTCCTCGTCCTCAGCGCGGACGCCCGGACCCCCGTCACCGTGGCCGCACTCCTGCGTGAACAGGGCTTCGGCCCGAGCCGGCTGCGCGTGCTCGAACAGCTCGGCGGAGCGGACGAAGCGTGCCTGGAAGGCACCGCGGACCACTGGCCGCACCCACCGGGCGACCCACTGAACGTCATCGCGGTCGAATGCCGGCGCACCCCCGAAGCCCTGCGCCTGGGCGCCGTACCCGGTCTGCCCGACGCGGCGTACGAACACGACGGGCAGCTCACCAAGCGGCACATCCGGGCCGCGACCCTCGGTGTGCTCGCCCCCGCCCCGGGCGAACTCCTCTGGGACGTCGGCGGAGGCTCGGGATCCATCGCGATCGAATGGATGCGGACCCACCCCTCCTGTCGTGCGATCACCGTGGAACGTGACCCGGAACGCGCACGACGCATCACACACAACGCCGACCGGCTCGGCGTACCGGCCCTGCGCGTGGTCACCGGACCGGCGCCCGGAAACCTGGCCGAACTGCCCATGCCCGACGCCGTGTTCATCGGCGGCGGGCTGACCGTGCCGGGCCTGCTCGACACCTGCTGGGAGGCGCTGCCGCCCGGCGGACGCCTGGTCGCCAACACGGTCACCCTGGAGTCCGAGGCACTGCTCGCCGAGGCACACCGCGAACACGGCGGCGAACTGGTCCGGCTCGCCGTCGCGCACGCCGTGCCGGTCGGCGGCTTCACCGGCTGGCGGCAGGCCATGCCCGTCACCCAGTGGTCCGTGCACAAACCCCTGACCGGTCCCGAAGCGGAACACTCGGCACCCGAGCCCGCGCAACACCCAGGAGACAACAGATGACCGTGTATTTCATCGGCGCCGGCCCCGGGGCGGCCGACCTGATCACCGTGCGCGGCGCCCGCACCCTCGCCTCCTGCGGGGTGTGCCTGTACGCGGGCAGCCTGGTGCCCCGGGAACTCCTCGCCGAGTGCCCACCGGACGCCCGCCTGGTGGACACCGCGCAACTCGACATCGACCGGATCACCGCCGAACTGCTGGCCGCCCACGAGGCCGGTCACGACGTGGCCCGGCTGCACTCGGGCGACCCCTCGGTGTTCAGCGCGGTCAACGAGCAGATGCACCGGCTCGACGCGGCCGGGGTGCCCTACGAAGTGGTGCCCGGCGTACCCGCGTTCGCGGCCGCCGCGGCGGCGCTCAAGCGGGAACTGACCGTACCGACCGTCGGCCAGACCGTCATCCTCACCCGGATCGCCCACCGCGCGACCGCGATGCCGAAGGGCGAGGACCTGGCCACCCTGGGCCGCAGCGGTGCCCTGATCGTGCTCCACCTCGCCGCCAGGTACGTGGACCGCGTCGTCGAGGAACTGCTGCCGCACTACGGGGCCGACTGCCCGGCCGCCGTCGTGGCACTGGCCTCACGCCCGGACGAGATCGTCCTGCGCGGAACCCTCGACGACATCGCGGGGCAGGTGAAGGCGGCGGGCGTGATCCGTACCGCCGTCATCATGGTCGGCCGCACCCTGGGCGCCGAGCAGTTCCACGACAGCCACCTCTACTCGCCCGGCCGCGAACGCCACGTCTGCTGACCGGCCGCCGCATCGGCCGGGCGGCCGGTCAGCGCACCGTGCTGCGCCCGACGACCGTGCCCGCCCGGTCGATGCAGATCACATCGACGGCGACCGGCGCACCCCGCAGCACCGACAGCGCCTCGTCCCGCGCCGCCACGGCCACCAGATCCCCGAGCGGAACACCCCGGGCGAGACACGACTGGAGTGCCGCCAGTCCCGTGTTCGCGGACGCCACCTCGGCCGCCAGCGCCTCGTCCGCACCACCGAGCCGCGCCAGATCGGCCAGGAACGGCTTGTCGACCTGCGACCGGGCGGAGTGCAGATCGAGGTGCCCGGCGGCGAGCTTCGACAGCTTCGCGAAGCCGCCGCAGACCGTGAGCCGTTCCACCGGATGACGGCGGACGTACTTGAGCACCGCGCCCGCGAAGTCCCCCATGTCGAGCAGCGCGATCTCCGGCAGTCCGTACTCGGACACCACCGTCCTCTCCGAGGTGGAACCCGTGCACCCGGCCACATGCGTGTGTCCGGCGGCACGGGCCACGTCCACCCCGCGGCGGATCGAGTCGATCCACGCCGAGCAGGAGTACGGCACCACCACACCGGTCGTGCCGAGGATCGACAGACCGCCCAGGATGCCGAGACGCGGGTTCCACGTCGAGCGGGCGATCTCCTCGCCGTCGTCCACCGACACGGTGACCTCCACGTCCCCCGCGCCCCCGTGCTCCGCGGCGACCCGGGCGACGTGGTCGCGGATCAGCTGCCGCGGCACCGGATTGATGGCCGGTTCCCCGACATCCAGCGGCAGCCCGGGCAGCGTGACCGTACCCACGCCCGGCCCGGCCCGGAACACCACCCCCGAGCCCGGCGGCAGCAGGCGCACGGTGACCCGGACCAGCGCACCGTGCGTCACATCGGGATCGTCGCCCGCGTCCTTGACCACCCCGGCCGTCGCCCGCCCCCCGGCCAGCTCCTCCACCGCGAGCGCGAAAGCGGGCGCCTGCCCCTTGGGTAGGGTGATCGTCACCGGGTCGGGGAAGTCGCCCGTCAGCAGGGCCGTGTACGCGGCGGTGGCCCCCGCGGTGGCACAGGCGCCGGTGGTCCAGCCGGGCCGCAGACCGGTGTGTTTCAGCTGGGCGCTGCGCCCGCCCTCAATCTCACCCATGGATGGATCCGATGCATGTACTCGTACTCGGCGGCACGACGGAGGCCCGCCGCCTCGCCGAGTTGCTGGTGGAGGTGTTCCCGGCCGGGGCCAGGCTGACGAGCTCGCTCGCCGGACGGGTGGCCGGTCCGAGGCTTCCGCCCGGCGAGGTCCGCATCGGCGGCTTCGGCGGAGCCGACGGGCTCGCCGCATGGCTGCGTACCCACCGGGTCGACGCGCTCATCGACGCCACCCATCCTTTCGCCGGGACGATCAGTTTCAACGCGGCCGCTGCCGCCGCCGGGGCCCATGTTCCCCTGCTGGCATTGCGCCGGCCCGGCTGGGTGCCCGGTGCAGGCGACGACTGGCACCCGGCCGGTTCGCTGGCCGAGGCCGCGGCGGCGCTGCCCGCGCTGGGCCGGCGGGTCTTCCTCACGACCGGACGCATGGGGCTGGCCGCCTTCGCCGCACTGGATGAACTGTGGTTCCTGATGCGTTCGGTCGACGCACCCGAGGCGCCATACCCCGCCCGTATGGAGGTGCTGCTCGACCGGGGCCCGTTCACCCTGGACGGAGAGCGCGAGCTGCTCCGCCGTCACCGCATCGACGTGGTCGTCACGAAGGACAGCGGCGGCGCCGCCACCGCCCCCAAGCTCGCCGCGGCCCGCGAGGCACGGATCCCCGTCGTGGTGGTGCGGCGGCCGCCGGTGCCCCCGGGCATCCCGGTCGTCGACGGTCCGGAGGGGGCCGTCGCCTGGCTGCGCGAACACTTCTTCCGCCAGGGGTGGGCGACGGCGGATCCGGCTCAGCCCTCCGGATAGCGGCGGGGCGTCCAGACGATCTGCTGCCCCCCACCGCGCTCCACCCAGCGCGTCTGCGAGGACCCGACGAGAAGAATCGTGCGCATGTCGACCTCGGCGGGGTCCAGGTCCGCCAGCCGAACCGTCCGCACGTTCTCGGCGGGCCCGCCCACATCCCGGCCCAGGACCACGGGAGTGTCCGGCGAGCGGTGTTCGAGCAGCAGGTCGCGGGCCTTGCCGACCTGCCAGGTCCGGCTGCGCGAGCCGGGGTTGTACAGCGCGAGCACCAGATCCGCCGTCGCGGCCGCGCGCAGCCGCTCCGCGATCACCTCCCACGGCTTGAGCCGGTCGGAGAGCGATATCGTCGCGTAGTCGTGGCCCAGCGGCGCACCGGCCCGGGCCGCGGCCGCGTTGGCCGCCGTCACCCCCGGCAGCACCCGCACCGGCACCTGCGCGTACTCGTCCTGCGACGCCACTTCGAGGACGGCGGTCGCCATCGCGAAGACCCCGGGATCGCCACCCGACACCACGGCCACCCGCCGTCCGCGCCGCGCCAGATCGAGGGCGAACTCGGCCCGCTCCGACTCGACCTTGTTGTCGGAGCCGTGGCGCACCTGCCCCGGCCGGACCGGCACCCGGTCCAGATACGTGGTGTAGCCGACCAGGTCGTCGGCGGCGGCCAGTGCCCCGCGCGTCTCGGGAGTCAGCCACAGCGGCCCGGCCGGACCGGTGCCGACCACGGCCACCTCGCCACCCTCCGGGGCGCCTTCGGGCCGCGACGCCCCGATCCTGCTGGGCAGGACCGCGACCGCGAAGTACGGCACCGACTCCGGGTCGACGCCGGCCAGGTCGCCGACCCGCTCCCCGGCCATCGTGGCGCGCTCGACGTAACGCGCCTCGGGCAGCCGACCGGACGCCTCGAAGGCGCCGCGCACGGCCGGGAACGTACGTCCCAGCTTCATCACCACGGCGGCGTCGGTGGCCGCGAGACGGGCGGTCAGCTCCTCCTCGGGCAGCGTGCCGGGCAGGATCGTCAGCACCTCCTCGCCCTCGACGAGCGGGGTGCCCAGGCGTGCGGCGGCCGCGCTGACCGAGGTCACGCCCGGGATCACCTCGGTCGGGTACCGGTCGGCGAGCCGCTTGTGCATGTGCATGTACGAGCCGTAGAAGAGCGGGTCGCCCTCGGCCAGCACGGCGACCGTCCGTCCGGCGTCGAGATGCGCCGCCAGACGGGCCGCCGCCTCGGCGTAGAACTCCTCCATCGCTCCCCGGTAACCGCCCGGGTGATCCGTGGTCTCCGTCGTGACGGGGTAGACCAGCGGCTCCTCGACATGATCGGCACGGATGTGCTTCGCCGCGATGGACCGGGCGATGGACCGCCCGTGCCGGGCGCTGTGATAGGCGACGACATCCGCCTCGGCGATGATCTCCACCGCGCGTACGGTCATCAGGGCCGGATCGCCGGGGCCGAGCCCGACCCCGTACAGCCGGCCCGTCTTCTGTTCGCTCACGTCTACTCTTCCTCGCTGGCGATCGCGTTGAGGGCCGCTGCCGCGATGGCGCTGCCGCCGCGACGGCCCCGGACGATCAGATGCTCCAGTCCGGACGGGTGCGCGGCCAGGGCGTCCTTGGACTCGGCGGCCCCGATGAAGCCGACCGGCACGCCGATGACAGCGGCGGGGCGCGGCGCGCCCTCCTCGATCATCTCCAGCAGCCGGAACAGGGCGGTCGGCGCGTTCCCGACGGCCACCACCGCACCGTCCAGCCGGTCGCGCCACAGCTCCAGGGCGGCGGCGCTGCGCGTGGTGCCCAGCTCCTTAGCCAGCCCGGGCACCGACGGGTCGGACAGGGTGCACACCACCTCGTTGTCCGCGGGCAGCCGCTTGCGGGTCACACCGCTGGCGACCATCGCCACATCGCACAGGATGGGCGCGCCGCCCCGCAGCGCGGCACGGGCACGGGCGACCGCGTCCGGGGTGAAAGCGAGATCGCGGACGAGGTCGACCATCCCGCAGGCATGGATCATGCGGACCGCGACCCGGCTCACATCGGCGGGCAGGCCTGCGAGATCCGCCTCCGCGCGGATCGTGGCGAAGGACTGGCGATAGATCGCCGGTCCGTCCTTCTCGTACTGGTGCACAGTGCTTTCGCTTTCTTCCTCGGGCGTGCAACGGTCGGGTACAGCAAGTACTGCGAGTACAGGGGGAGCGGGCGTACGGAGTCAGCCGCGCGTACCGCGGGCCGAGGCCACCGCCTCGGCGAGCCCGCCGGGGCTGTCGGGGACGCTCACCGGTGTGCCCCTCTCCTCGCCCCGTACGACGGAGATCCGGTGCCCGCCGGGGACGGCGACCACATCGACCCACTCGCCGCGGGGATGGCCGCACCGGCGTTCGCACCCGGACCAGTACACCGGCAGCAGGCCCGCGGGCCCCACCACGGCCGCCGCCCGGGCCCGCACATCGGCCAGCGACTTCGCGCAGCCGGGCCGTCCGATGCAGGCGCCCACCCCGGTCCAGGGGGAGTCGGCTCCGACGACGAGGCCGGTGGCCCCCAGCCCGTCCAGCAGCCCGGCCGCCCGCCGCCGCTCCACCCCCGGTACGACTACCCCGCGCCACGGGGTCAGCCGCAGTTCACCACGTCCCCGGTGCCGGGCCGTGTCCGTCAGCGACCGCCACTGCGCCGGGGTGATCCGGCCCAGGGGGATGCCGGCGGACAGCGCGGCCCGGTCGTGCGGGCCGGTCACCACCCCGGGTGCCGGGCCGTCCGAGCCGCGCGGGCAGCCACGGTCCTCGGTGACGGCGGTGCCGGGATCCTTCTCCCGCAACCGCCGTACGACCTCGTCCAGAAGGGAGCCGGCACCGCCGGGCAGGTCCGACACCCGCCAGGCACCCGTGCCGGACGCCCGCTCCAGGAAGACCTCCGCCGCCACGAGGGCGGCCTGCGCCGCCCGCGCACCGGGTATCCGCACCACGGTCCGGGCCGTGCCGATCCGCAGCAGTGCCGCTCCGCCGTCCTGTGCCAGCAGCGTCACATCGCCGCCCAGCGCGTCCACATCGCCCCGGCCGTCGTCGAGCACGAACAAGAACCTGCCCGAGAGCCCGGCCGTCCGCTCGCCCGCGCACAGCAGCGCGTCCAGCGCCCGGAGCCACGGTCCGACGTCCCCCGCTCCCCGTCCGTCGAGCCCCGAGAGCGGCGACGCCACGATGTTGCGTATCCGCTCGTGGCGGGCGGAGGGCAGCAGTCCCGCCCCGCCCAGCCGGTCGGCCAGTTCGCCACCGCAGTCGGGGCTCAGCCCGCGCAACTGCACATTGCCGCGCGAAGTGAGATGCAACTCACCATCGCCCAGCGACTCCGCCACCGCACCCAGGGCGTCCGCCTGCACCGCGGTCAGCAGACCACCGGGCACCCGGACACGGGCCAGCGCGCCGTCGTCCGCCCGGTGCAGCCGCAGCGTGCCGGGGCAGGCGTCACCGCGGTCCCGGGCAGACGCGTCTGCGGGCAGCGAAGGCGAAGTGGCAGGTGGGGGCATGGCGGCGAGCATACCGACCATCCGACCGGATCCGTATGCCTCCATCAGTTGACCGGCGCTTACTATGCCTGTGACGGGCCATCCGGCACGTCGTCGCCACAGACGGCGACAGGGGAGGAAGTCCGGTGCGATTCCGGCACGGTCCCGCCACTGTGAGCCCGGCCCCGGCCGGGCGAGTCAGGAACTCCCTTCCCCGCCCCTCGACTCCGTCGAGCAGGGGAGACTCCATTCCGACACCGCCCGGGGCGTGGACACCCCGAGGAAGGCCCGACGCCGCATGATCCTGCTCCTGTCGACGTCCGACACCGACCTGCTCAGTGCCCGCGCCTCGGACGGCCCGGTCTCCTACCGCTACGCCAACCCCTCCCGGCTCCCGCTCCAGGACCTCCCGCAGCTCCTCGACGGCGTCGACCTGGTCGTCGTACGCCTCCTCGGTGGCGTACGCGCCTGGCAGGACGGCCTCGACCAAGTCCTCGCCACCGGACGCCCCGTCGTCGTCCTCACCGGCGAACAGGCCCCCGACGCCCAGCTGATGGCCGCCTCCACGGTCCCCATCGGCATCGCCGCCGAGGCCCACGCCTACCTGGCCCACGGCGGTCCCGCCAACCTGGACCAGCTCGCCCGCTTCCTCTCCGACACCGTCCTGCTCACCGGCCACGGCTTCGCACCGCCAGCCCCGGCACCCTCCTGGGGCCCGCTGGAGCGCACCGCCCGCCGCACCGACGGCCCGGTCGTCGCCGTGCTCTACTACCGCGCCCACCACATGAGCGGCAACACCGCGTTCGTGGACGCCCTGTGCAGTGCCGTCGAGGACGCCGGTGCCCGCGCGCTGCCGCTGTACGTCGCCTCGCTGCGCACCCCCGAGCCCGAGCTGATCGACGCGCTGCGCGCCGCCGACGCGATCGTCACCACCGTCCTCGCCGCGGGCGGCACCCGGCCGGCCGAGGCATCGGCGGGCGGCGACGACGAGTCCTGGGACGCGGGCGTCCTCAGCAACCTCGACGTCCCCATCCTCCAGGCGCTCTGCCTCACCGGATCGCGCACCGACTGGGAGGACAACGACGAGGGCGTCTCGCCGCTCGACGCCGCCAGCCAGATCGCGGTCCCCGAGTTCGACGGCCGCCTGATCACCGTGCCGTTCTCCTTCAAGGAGATCGACGAGGACGGCCTGCCCGCGTACGTCGCCGACACCGAGCGCGCCGCGCGCGTGGCCGGCATCGCGGTGCGCCACGCCCGGCTGCGCCACATCCCGGCCGCCGAGAAGCGGATCGCGCTGGTGCTGTCCGCGTACCCGACCAAGCACTCCCGCATCGGCAACGCCGTCGGCCTCGACACCCCGGCCAGCGCCGTCGCCCTGCTGCGCCGACTCCGCGACCAGGGATACGACTTCGGTACGGAGGAGGTCCCCGGCCTGGTCTCGGGCGACGGCGACGAGCTGATCCGCGCACTGATCGAGGCAGGCGGCCACGACCAGGAGTGGCTCACCGAGGAGCAGTTGGCCCGCAATCCCGTTCGGATCCCCGCCGCCGACTACCGGCGCTGGTACTCGACCCTTCCGGCCGAGCTCCGCGAGGCCGTCGAGCAGCACTGGGGCCCCGCCCCGGGCGAGATGTTCGTGGACCGGTCGAGCAACCCGGACGGCGACATCGTGCTCGCCGCCCTGCGCCGGGGCAATCTCCTCATCCTCATCCAGCCGCCGCGCGGCTTCGGCGAGAACCCGATCGCGATCTACCACGACCCCGATCTGCCGCCCTCGCACCACTACCTGGCCGCCTACCGGTGGATCGCCGCTGCCGCCGACGACAACGGCTTCGGCGCCGACGCGATGATCCACCTCGGCAAGCACGGCAACCTGGAGTGGCTGCCGGGCAAGAACGCAGGCCTCTCCGCCGCCTGCGGCCCCGACGCCGCCCTGGGCGACCTTCCGCTGATCTACCCGTTCCTGGTCAACGACCCGGGCGAGGGTACGCAGGCCAAGCGGCGCGTCCACGCCACCCTGGTGGACCACCTCGTACCGCCGATGGCACGCGCCGACAGCTACGGGGACATCGCCCGCCTCGAACAACTCCTGGACGAGCACGCCCAGATCGCGGCGATGGACCCGGCGAAGCTCCCGGCGATCCGCGCACAGATCTGGACCCTCATCCAGGCCGCCAAGCTCGACCACGACCTGGGGCTGGAGGACCGCCCCGAGGACGAGGGCTTCGACGAGTTCATCATGCATCTCGACGGCTGGCTCTGCGAGATCAAGGACGCCCAGATCCGTGACGGCCTGCATGTGCTGGGCGGCGCCCCGGCCGGTGCCGACCGGGTCAACCTCGTCCTCGCGATCCTGCGGGCCCGCCAGATCTGGGGCGGCACCGCCTCCCTGCCGGGCCTGCGCGAGGCGCTCGGGCTCGACGAGTCCGCCGCGACCCGCGTCACCGCCGACGAGGCGGAGGAGCGGGCCCGGACCCTGGTCCAGGCGATGGAGGACGCCGGCTGGTCCCCGGACGCCGTCACCGAAGTGGCGGCCGGGCACCCGCGGGCGGTCGCCGACATCCTCGACTTCGCCGCCCGCGAGGTCGTACCGCGACTGGCCGCCACGACCGACGAACTCGATCACGCCCTGCACGCGCTCGACGGCGGATTCGTCCCCGCCGGACCTTCCGGCTCCCCGCTGCGAGGTCTGGTCAACGTCCTGCCGACCGGCCGCAACTTCTACTCCGTCGACCCCAAGGCCGTGCCCTCGCGCCTCGCCTGGGAGACCGGCCAGGCCCTGGCCGACTCGCTCCTGGAGCGCTACCGCAGCGACAACGGCGACTGGCCCACCTCGGTCGGCCTGTCCCTGTGGGGCACCAGCGCGATGCGCACCGCCGGCGACGACGTCGCCGAAGCCTTCGCGCTGCTCGGCGTCCGCCCCGTCTGGGACGACGCCTCGCGCCGCGTCACCGGCCTGGAGGCGATCCCGCCGGCTGAGCTCGGCCGCCCGCGCATCGACGTCACCCTGCGCATCAGCGGCTTCTTCCGTGACGCCTTCCCGCACACCATCGGCCTGCTCGACGACGCGGTCCGCCTCGCCGCCTCCCTGGACGAACCGGCCGAGCAGAACCACGTACGCGCCCACACCCAGGCCGACCTGGCCGCCCACGGCGACGAACGCCGCGCCACCACCCGTATCTTCGGCTCCCGCCCCGGTACGTACGGCGCCGGTCTGCTCCAGCTCATCGACTCCCGCGACTGGCGCACCGACGCGGACCTCGCCGAGGTCTACACGGTGTGGGGCGGCTACGCCTACGGACGTGAACTCGACGGCCGTCCGGCCCGCGAGGAGATGGAGACGGCGTACAAGCGGATCGCGGTCGCGGCCAAGAACACCGACACCCGCGAACACGACATCGCCGACTCGGACGACTACTTCCAGTACCACGGCGGCATGGTGGCCACCGTCCGCGCCCTGCGCGGCACCGCCCCCGAGGCGTACATCGGCGACTCCACCCGCCCCGAGACCGTCCGCACCCGCACCCTGGTCGAGGAGACCTCACGGGTCTTCCGCGCCCGGGTGGTGAACCCCAAGTGGATCGAGGCGATGCGGCGGCACGGCTACAAGGGCGCCTTCGAGCTGGCCGCCACCGTCGACTACCTCTTCGGCTACGACGCGACGACGGGCGTGGTCGCCGACTGGATGTACGACAAGCTCACCGAGACGTACGTCCTGGACCCGACCAACCGCGAGTTCCTCCAGCAGGCCAATCCCTGGGCCCTGCACGGCATCGCGGAACGCCTCCTGGAGGCCGAGTCCCGAGGCATGTGGGCCAAGCCCGATCCGGAGATCCTCGACGCACTGCGTCAGGCGTACCTGGAGACGGAGGGCAGCCTGGAGGGCGAGGACTGACCCCGGGGCCCGGCACCGGGCCACCGGACGGCGACAGATGAGCGAGCCCCGGCCCGGTTACGGGCCGGGGCCCAGGGCGGCAAGCCATTGCCCCAGGTAGACGCACTGTTTCGCGATGGGGCGTCACCCGTACTGCCGCCGGGCATAGTGTCGCCCGTGGCGTGGAAGCGATCTACGCATGACCGAAAGTGGCAGTCCTTACATCTCGTCGCCCCGGATCACCGTGCTGGGAGTCCAGCCCGGTGATCCGCCCTTCCGCCTGGTGGAGATCGACGGGGAGGTGGTCAGTGCGGCAACGTCGATGATGGATGTGCTCGCCGCCGCCTCGGCCGCGGGAATCAGGGTCCATGATCTCGACGACCCCGGTGTCGTGCGATGGGTGGGTGGCGGCAAGTTCCATTGGCGCCCGCACTGAGGCTCGCTCGGCGGTGGCCGTGCGGAGTGGCCGGCGTGAGCCCGTCGCCCACTCCACCGGCCGTTGCCGGCCGCTCGGTGCGTTGCCGCCCGCACCCCGGGTCCGCGGCCACGGCTCGGCCCCGGTACGGCTCCTTGCCGCCCGACCCGTTCCGGCACACTCTCGCCCGTACGGCGGCCCCGATCCTCGGCGGCTCGACGACCGAACTCCTGCGGGCGATGTGCCGACGGCCGCTCCCGACCGACCCGCGGACGTACGCGAAGGCCCAACACACGACGGCTCGGCACGCGACAGCTCGGCGCACGGACCACCCGAGACACGAAGACCCAACGGGTCATGCGTGATTCGGGGGCCGACGCCCCGGCCGGACCCCGAACTTTCCTGCTGCGCGCTGACGTTCCACGCACGTTTCGCTGACGTTTCGCTGACGTCGCGGGCCCGGCCCCGCGCTCTCAGGCCAGTGACGCGGCGCGGGCGGGGTCGATCACGTGCTGGAGAGGTTGGTCATGTATAAAGCGTCGGAGTTCGTCGAGCACAAGCTCTCCGAGACGATGACGTTCGGCCCCGAGGGCACCGCCGAGGTGGGGTGTCAGGACGACGTTGGGAAGGGTGAAGAGTGGCGAGTCATGGGCGGGAGGCTCCGGGTGCGTGACATCGAGTACGGCGGTGAGGTCGGGTCTGGCGTGCAGGACCCGGGCCGCGGCGGCCTCGTCGACGAGCGCGCCGCGCGCGGTGTTGATCAGGGTCGCGCCCGGCCCCAGGGAGTTCAGCAGCCGCTCCCCGATCGTGCCGCGGGTCTCGGGCAGGAGGGGCGCGTGGAGACTGACGACATGGCAGGTGGCGAACAGTTCCTCGATGCCGACCAGCCGTACGCCGGCCTGCCGGGCGGCCTCGGGGGACGCGACGGGATCCGTGGCGAGGACCTCGATGTCGAAACGGCCGAGGTGGGCCGCGACGAGACGGCCGATGTGCCCGAGCCCCAGCAGGCCCACGCGTGACCGGTAGGCGCCCGGCACCTGCGGGTTGTGGGGGAAGCGGCGACTGCTCGCCACCTCCCGGGCGATGCGATGTACCTGCTTGAGCCCGAGGAGGACCTGGGCGAGAGTGAACTCCGCGACCGGGACGGCATTGGCCGCGGCGGCGGAGACGATCGGGACGCCGCGTGCCCAGAACTCGGGTGTGGTCAGATGCCGCACGGAGCCCGCGGCGACGAGGACCGCCCGCAACCGGGGGGCGTGCGAGAGGAAGGCGGCATCGAGCACGGGCGCGCCCCAGCCCGTGAGCAGGACGTCGACCTCTCGCAGCACACCGGGATCCTCGTCGAGCTGCTGACGTGTGAGCGGTGGGCCCTGCAGGTCCACGAGACGTTCGACTTCGGCCAGGACCTCCTGGGGATAGACGTCCGCCCTGCGTTCTTCCTCCATGACCAACAGGGCTGTCGTTCTGCGGGCCGGCTCGTTCATGGCGTTGCGCTCCTCGGCTCTTTACTGACGGTCGGTCAGCGGGTCGACTCCTGAGCCCTGGTCGGGTGTGTGGGGAAAAGTCTGACCCGGTGTTGAAGATTGGCGTGGCTTGTTTGTTGCCTTGGTCGATGTGCTTGCAGGCACGATACATCGGATGATTGGGGAGGCCTCGGATGAAGATCGGCCACCCGGAACCAGCTGCCCCGGTGACTGTCATGCCCATGCGTGGTGGATGCGCGGTCGGTCGACCAGCGTCCAGGGTGGCGGAACTACCGGCTCATCAGGTGTTTTCGCGAGGCGTTCGGCCTCCGTGCCGGGGTGGCGGGCAGTGGGGGAGGGGTGTGG
>NZ_JBCEWQ010000031.1:0-64149 GCF_038448545.1 Streptomyces sp. CLV115 | reverse complement strand
GGGTGGGATCTGAAGCCGCAGGGCATTCAGGGTGTGCTGAAGACGACGGGTGAGGTCGCGTCGAAGATCCAGACGCATGCGACGTCGTACGGGGATCATCTGACGTCGGCGGCGTCGAGTGCGGGCACGATCACCGCCGAGGGCGGCGGCGGCGGCGGTGGCGGTGGCGGTGGTGGTGAGGGTGGTGAGGCCGTGGGTGGCCTGGTCGCGCTCGCGTTGTCGCAGTTCGCCGAGCACACCACCGGGGACCTGAAGTTCATCGCGGCACGGGCGGGGAAGTCCCTGACGGGTGCGGTGGACGCGACGACCGCGTACCTGAACGGTGACCTCGACATGGCCGCCGAGGCACAGCGCAAGGCCCTGGGCGCCGTCGACCTGGATCCGAAGAAGCCCGGGGTGCAGTCCCGGTGATCAAACCCGACGCGATTCCTCAGTACACCGGCGATCTGGGCCAGCTGGAGAAGGACCACGCGAGCCTGAAGGCCGACGCGGGCCACATCCGCGACACCGGCTCGTCCGTCCACACCCACTTCCAGGCACTGTCCGCCTACTACCAGGCCCCCGAGGCGGAACAACTGTTCGCCTCGACGAAACCGGTCAAGGACCGGGCCGACGGCTTCGCGGACGACCTGGAAAAAGTCGCCTCCTCACTCTCCGACTACGCCACGGAAATCCGCCCCCTCGTCACGAAACTCACGCAGCTCAAGAGCGACGCGACCACGTTCGTGAACGACAACAAGGACGACGACGACTGGGAATACGACGGCGACAAGGTCGAGGAACACAACCAGCTCCGCGACGACATCACCGCGACCGTCGCCGCGTTCTGGGCCGCCGAACGCACCTGCCACAACAAGATCACCGCACTGTTCGGCGGGACACAGATGGTCGCCGGCGACGGATCCGACCGCAAGGACCAGTACGGATTCAACGCCGACGACCTCAAGAACGCCAAACTCCCCTGGGGCGACCCCGTCGAGGAGAAACACCACTGGTACGAAGTCGGCCACTGGGTCAAGTCATTCGTCTGGGACGGACTGATCGTCGACGGGATCTGGGGCACCATCAAGGGCCTGGGCACCCTCGTCGGATTCGGCGGCTGGGACGCCATGGGACAGGCCTGGAAAGGCCTCGCCCAACTCGCCACCGGCCTCGTCATCTCCTCCGTCCCCGGCGCCGGAGCCCTCTTCTGGACCCTGCCCGACGACAAACTCCCCTCCTGGCTCCGCGACTCACGCACCGCGATGAAAGAAACCGGCAAAGCACTCGTCGCCTGGGACGAATGGGGCAAGAACCCCGGCCGCGCCGCCGGAGCCGTCACCTTCAACGTCCTGACCACCGTATTCACCGGCGGCGCCGGCGGCGCCGCAGCCGGAGCCGGCAAAGCCGGAGCCGTCGCCAAGGTACTCTCCGTCGCCGGCAAGGCCGGCAAGGTCATCGACCCCATGACCTACATCGCCAAAGGCGCCGGCACCGGCCTCTCCAAGATCGGCGACATCACCAAAGGCCTCAAAGGCATCGGCAACATCGACATCCCCAAACTCCCCGACGGTTCGGTGCAGTTGCCCGACGGTCGTTTCCTGGAGCCCAACGGGAACCTGGTCGCGCCGAACGGTGTGGTCGAAACGACCCCGATCCCGCACGACACAGTCCCCGGCACCTCGGGGCTGCCGTCGTCCTGGCAGGTACAGCAGCCGGTGCCGGTGGGCGTCCACGCGGGAAGCGGCTTCCCCGACATGGCGGCGCACACCCCCGGCGGCGGCTTCGACAACGTGCCGCCCGGTGCGGGCGGCCATGTGCCGGGCGGAGTGCCCGGCCACGTACCGAACGGATCGTTCGGCCCCGCCCCCGCGCATTTCGACCCGGCGAGCCACACTCCCAACGGGGCGTTCGGCCCCGCCCCGGCGCACTTCGACCCGGCGGGCCACCTGCCGGGCGGAGCACCCGGCCATGTCCCGGGCAACGTCGGCGCCCACGTTCCCACCGACCACTTCCCCGCGGGCGCGGGCCACGACATCCCCGGTGGCAATCCGCACACCCCGTCCGCTCCTGACGCCCCGCACACGCCCCATGGTCCCGACGCCCCGCACGCCCCGGGCCATGACGGACCGGGCGCGCACGGGCACGACGGTTCGCACGACGGTTCGCACGGCGGCGGCCACGACACCTCGCCCGGCGGGCACGCGGACGACGCCGCCGCGCACGCCGACGACGCGGCGCACGCCGGTGACCACGGCGGCCCCGGCAGCCACGTCGACCCGCACGGTGCCGCCGACGACCTCGCCCACGGCGCGGACGACGCGACGACGCCCGGCCATCCCGGTGGGGACGGTCCCGGCGCGGGCCCTGCGGCGGACGACTTCAAGTACACGCCCCACATATCGGAAGCCGACTTCGACGCGCTGTCCACCGCGGAGAAGCACCGGGTCGCCGCCTCGGAACTCACCGACGGCACCGTGCCGTTCGCGGACGACTTCGACGCGGTCCAGTACGGCCGGGACTACTGGAACGACTACGTCGACAATCTGGACCCGTCCGCGCAGCAGGCGCTCCGGGACTACACGGGCGACTCGTTCCCCTCGTACAAGGACATGAACGGTTACCTGCGGAACGACCCCTACTACGGTCCCCGCCCCGAGGTGCTGCACGACATCAGCGAGATGGACCGGGTGATGTCGACCCGGCCGGTGCCCGAGGACGTCATGGTGGTGCGCGGCACGGGCATCGGGCACCTCGACCTCGACTCGCCCCTCGAAATGATGGGTGGCACGTTCGGGGACGAGGGCTATCTGTCCACCTCGCTCGGCAACCACCCGGTGCCCAGCTTCGCGGGGAAGGACGCCATCCTCCACCTGCGGGTTCCGAAGGGGACGCCCGCGCTGTGGCTGGAGAAGGTCAGCCATTACGGCGTGACCGAGCGTGAGATCCTGCTCGGACGCGGCTCGGAGTACCGGGTGACCCGAGTCTTCGTGGACGAGGCCGGACAGGCCCAGGTGTACGGCGAAGTCCTGCCGAAGTGACAGAGGAAGAGTGCATGACCAGCGAGAACCGACCCAATCCGCGCTTCGAGGAAGACATGCAGCTCAAGCGGGTCGCCGGGCCGCCCCGCTACAACCGTGTCGCGCAGGGGCCCGTGCGGTACGTGCGGGTCGCCGACAGCGACGGCATGGTGATCGGCTACGTATGGGCCAATGACGAGGGCGACGCCGCGGGCTGGGTGACGCCGCAGGGGCTGGGGGCTGCCGCGATCAACGCCGGGGCCGCATGGCTCAGGAAGCTGCGGGACGCGAAGTCCCGGGGCATCGCTCCCTCCGCCCTGCTCGCCGAGCTGCTCCGGGACACGAGTGACATCAAGGGCAGCGGTGTCGTGGCCGGCTCGCTGGCCGAGGCTCCGTCGCTCGCCGAGTTCAAGGAAATGGTGAGCGGGGGCTGAGGGCCCGCGCCGGCGCCCACGACAAGAGCCGACCATGACGCACAAACCCGCCGCACCGCGCTACCGCGCCGAGACCGACGGCCCGGTCCATCACCTCACCGTCGCCAATGCCCGTGGTGAGGCGATGGGCTACCTGTGGGCCAACGACGAGGACGACGCCGCCGGTTGGTGTCTGCGGCCCGCCGGTGACCGGGCCGGGTTCGGTGAAGGTCTGGAGTGGTCCACGAAGCTCGCCGCCGCCAAGGCTCAAGCGCTCGTGCCCACGGCCGCGCTCGCCGAGCTGGCCCGCGGCTCGGACCCGAGGTGTGTCAGCCATGTCGTCCCGGGCTCCCTGGCCGCGGCCCCGTCCCTGAACGCTCTGAAGGTGCTGGCCCGCGTCGTCACCGAGGCCGACGACCGTCGCCTGCTGGCCCAGCTCGACCGGGGGAACGCCGTCGCGTGGCGCGAGCTGCGGGAGGCGCTCGCCGCGCTCACGGACGAGGACCGCGACGTGCGGTGGTCCCAGGGCGGGCAGCAGCCCGACGGCACCCGGCAGATGAGCCATCCGCTGCACAGCGAACGGCTCCGGCGCCTGGTGGGCGCGCTGGCCGCGGTCGGCGCGGTGACGCCCGCGTACCTGTGGCAGGACAATCCGCCGCCGGCCGTGCCCGCCGACGGGCGACTGGGCCCGGCCGACGCGGTGCGTGCGGCCACGGCCGTGGTGCGCGGCGAGCGGTTCGGCGACGGAACGATCGCGCAGGCGGCGGGGAACGGCCTGCTCGATGCCGTGGCCGAGTCGTTGTGCGCCTGGTACGAAGCGGTGGCGGGTGGCCCGCAGGCTGCTTCCTGACGCGCGCGGCAGACCGTTCGCGGGGCTCGTTCGCGGCTTCGCCCCGGGCTGTACCGCCCGATCGCGCATGCTCTATGTTTCAGGAGTCAATCAGGGGGATTCCCGTAGTGCGCCGTCGGCCGGGCGACCGGGTGCCGACGCGACGTACGACCGACGTGATGTACGACCGACGTGATGTACGACCGACGCGACGCACGACCGAGGCAATCGCACTGAGGCAATCGCACGACCGAGGCAACGGACGACGAGACGAATGGCACGGGATTACGACAGCCAGCTCCTGGAGTCGGTGGCGGTACGTCGGCGCAGAATGCGTGACGCACTGCTGTTCGGCGCGCAGCGGGCCCGGCGTACCGCCGACGAGCGGCTGGGGAAAGTGTTCGCGGGGATCGCCATCGCCGCCGTGCTGTGCGCGGGCTGCGTGGGATGGTCCTTCGTCCAGAACATGCTGGAGAAGCAGAAGGCCGAACAGCAGAAGCAGCAGCGCCAGGAACAGCAGTACCAGCAGCCGGCGAAGACGGCGCAACCGGATAAATCCGGGGAATCGACGAAGAATCCCCAATAGATCGGTAACTCCAGAGAATTCCATGAGGTTTTCCCCGTGAATGGGGATCGTGAAGGCGCCGGCTGCATCGGCACACCGGCTCCCGACTCCTCAAAACGTCGCGATGATAGGTTCCCGTAAAGTGGTGAGCACAGCAACGACTTCCCGAGCGCAGCTCAGTCGGGTGACTCTGGTCGGTGAGCGGCGCCGGGCCGATATCGTCCTGCCGTCCGACACACCGATCGGGCAACTGCTGCCGGACATCCTGCAATTGCTGGACGACCGGGCGGCCGCCCGCCCGATGACCCGGCAGTTGATCACCTCGGACGGCTCCGCTCTCCCGCACGACAGCACGCTGTCCTCGGCCGGGATCGCGGACGGTGCGGTGCTCCGGCTGGTCCGGGCCCACTCCGCGCCCCCCGCCCCGGTCGTGCACGACGTCACCGATCTGGTGGCCGACGATCTCGATCTGCAGGCCTGGCGCTGGCGCCCCTCCGCCCGTCGTACGAGTGCGGGCGTGGCCTCGGTGGTCTTCGCGGTGGTCTCCGCGCTGCTGGCCCGGCGCGAGTTCGCCCTGGAGGCACTGACCGTCGCCCTCGCGGCGGCCACGCTCGTCCTGCTGGCGGCCGGTGCGCTGACCGCGAAGATCGGGCAGGGGAACCGGGGTCTGGCGACCGCGCTCCTGCTCGCTTCCGGCAGCCTCGGCATCCTCACCGCCTGGACCGCCGCGGACGCGTACGACTGGTCGGGGACCGCGCGGCTCGCCGCCGTCGCCGCCGCGCTGGTCCTGACTCTGGTGCTCCTCGGCTACTTCTCGCCGCTCGGCCGCGGCGGGCTCATCGGTGCCGCCGCCACCACCGCGATCACCGTGGTGTGGGAGGCCGTCGCCGCCGTCCAGGACGACCTGGCGCGGCTCGGCGCCGTCATGGCCGTCTTCTCGGTCGTGCTGCTCGGCCTGCTCCCCCGGCTGGCGCTCGCGGCCTCCGGGCTCACCGCACTGGACGACCGCCGCTCCGGCGGCACCTCGGTCAGCCGCCACCAGGTGGGCAACGCGCTGGCGGCCACCCACCGCGGTCTCGCCCTGGCGACGGTGGTCACCGCGGTCTCCGCGGCGGCCGGCGGCTGGCTGCTCACCCTGGCCGACAGGCCGTCCGTGTGGACCGTGGCGCTCCCCTCGCTGGTGGCGCTGGTGCTGCTCTCCCGGGCGCGGGCCTTCCCGCTGGTCGCGGAGGTGGTGGCACTGTTCGCCGCCGCCGCGGTCCTCCTCGTGCGTCTCGTCATGCTGTGGATGGGCCACGCCGGGGGCGCCGGACCGCTCGCGCTGCTCTGCGCGGCCGCGGTGCTGCCGCTGCTCGTCCTGGCGGTCCAGCCGCCCGAGCACGTGCGGGTCCGGCTGCGGCGCATGGCCGATCTGGTCGAATCCATCGGCGTGGTGGGGCT
Organism: Streptomyces sp. CLV115; assembly: GCF_038448545.1. Taxonomy (NCBI): domain Bacteria; kingdom Bacillati; phylum Actinomycetota; class Actinomycetes; order Kitasatosporales; family Streptomycetaceae; genus Streptomyces; species Streptomyces sp. CLV115. The sequence goes on along the minus strand of NZ_JBCEWQ010000031.1, from coordinate 57,903 downwards.
CTTCCCGCTCGCCGTCGGTGTGTTCGGCGTGTACGGACAGCTGCTCAACAAGTTCTGAGTCGACGCGCAGGTGCTCCGGGCGGGGCAGCAGGGCGAAAAAGAAGGGCAGACATGCCGAACGAAGACAACTGGCAGGGCGATGTGCTGCGCGCCATGAGGGGCGGCGCCGCCCGGCAGGGCGCGCAGGACCCCGACGGCCGTGGCCCCGACGGCCAGGGCCACGGTGCCCCCGCGCAGGGTCAGGACGGTCAGCCGTACGGTGCCGCCGCGCCGGGCCCCGGCGTCCCCGCGCAGAACGCCCATGCCTACGGGATGCCCCAGCAGCACCCCGGCCTGCCCCAGCCGCCCCAGCAGTACGCCGGCTATCAGCAGGAACAGCAGCAGGCCGCCCAGCAGCAGTACCCCGGTTACCAGGAACAGCAACAGCACCAGCAGGCCCAGCAGCAGCAGCCACAACAGCCGCCCCAGCAGCACATCGGCTATCAGGGACACCCGGGTGTGACCGCCCACCCCGTCGCACAGCCACAACAGCAACAGCAACAGTCGCAGCAACAGCAACAGCAACAGCAGTCGCAGCAGGACCGGCCTCGGGCGCAGGCCCAGTACACCCCCGGCACCCAGCCCCATCACGCCCCCGACTCCCGGCCCGTGGTGGACCGGGGGCTGGCCGCCGCCGGGCGCAAGGCGCGGCGCGGCGAGCCGTTCACCGCGCGGGCCGCGCGCGCCCTGCGGGTGAGCGTGTCCTCGTCGGCCGCGCGCGAGGTCGCCCGTACCACCGCCACCGCCGAGACGCTCCAGCAGCCGGTGACGACCGGCCGGCAGATCGCCGTCACCTCGATCCGGGGCGGCGCGGGCAAGTCGACCGTCGCGGCGCTGCTCGGCACCACGTACGCGCACTACCGCCAGGACCCGGTCCTCTTCGTCGAGGCCGACCCGTCGCTCGGCTCGCTGCCGCTGCGGCTCGGCGCCGAGTCGCTGCGGTGGACCACCGGTGACCTGGCGGGCATCATCGAGCCGCAGATGTCGCTGCTGGACATCACCGGCTATCTCGTCCAGCTTCCCGGCAACGCCTGGCTGCTGCCCGGCAGCCAGGGCCAGATCGGCGCGATGCTGGACAGCAGGGCGTACGAGCGGGTCATGGTCTCGCTGCGCCGCTACTTCGGCGTCACCGTCGTCGACTGCGAGACGCTGCCCGCCGAGGTCGCCCGGGTCGCGCTGTCCGCCGCCCAGGCCCGGGTGCTGGCCGCCCCCGCCACGCTGGAGGGCATCACCAGCACGTACGCGGTGCTCCAGTGGATGCAGTCGCTGCCCCGGCAGGTGATCGCCGGCACGGTCGTCGTGCTCAGCGAACTGGTGCCGCACCCAGGGCTCGACCTCGACGAGGCGACGAAGAAGATCGAGGCCACCGGGGCGAGCGTCCAGGTGCTGCCGTACGACCGTCATCTGGCGGCCGGCGGCGAGATCCGCACCGAACTCCTGGCGCACGCGACCCGGGAGGCCGCCACCCGGCTCGCCGCCGATGTGTTCCGGCTCTCCCAGCAGCACCACTGATCACCGATCGGCAGCACCACCGGTCCCGATGCCGACCCGCCCCGACCCCGAGTGACGGACGACGATGAGTACCCGACTGATCCACCGCCCGGCCAGGACCACCCGGCCGCCGGCCGCCTCCGAGGCGCGCACCATCGAGGCACCGCCGAACCTGCCCGAGGGCAAGTCCGGCAACATCGCGATGTCGCTGTTGCCCGTCGCCGGTGTGATGTCCTCCGTCGTGATGATGACGGTCGTGCGCAACAGTCAGTTCGCAGGTCTCGGCGCGATCATCCTCGTCGTCACCGTCATCGGCTCGGTGGCGCTGGTCTTCTCGCAGCGCGGCAAGGCCCAGCGCACCCGCCGTACCCAGCGCGAGGCCTATCTCGCGTATCTGGAGGACCTGCGCGAGGAGCTCTCCATCGAGGAGCGCCGGCGGGCCGAGCGGGCCGATGTGCTCAATCCGCCGCCGCACGCCCTGTACGACATAGTGCGCGACCCGGCCCGGGTCTGGGAGCGGCGCCGTCTCGACGGCGACTTCCTGCGGGTGCGCGTCGGCACGGGTGAGATGCCGGTGCGCGATCTGACGGTCGCCCAGCAGGGCTCGTCCGTCCTGTCGCCGCCCGACACCTTCATGCTCAACGAGGCGTCGGCGCTGATGGACCGTTTCCGTACCGGCACCGAACTCCCGCTGACCGTACCGCTCGACCGGGTCGGCAACGTCAGTGTCATCGGCCCCCGCGAGGACTGCCTGCGCATCGCGCGCGCCCTGCTCGTCCAGACCGCCGCCACGCACGCACCCGACGACGTCGCGATGGCGCTCGCCGTGCCCGGTGAGCGGCTGGCCGACTGGGAGTGGGCCAAGTGGATGCCGCATCTGCTCGACAGCGAGCAGTTCGACGGTCCGGTCGCGGCCCGCCGGATCGCCCCGTCCGCTCCCCAGCTCTCCCGCCAGATCGGTCCGGAGCTGCGCCGCCGCGCCTCGTACGCGGCCGAGGTGCGGCGCGGTCTGTCCGGCAAGGACGCGCTGTCCATGACGTCCCGGCTGCTCGTCGTCACCGACGGGCACGGCGAGGACGCCGTGGACCTGCCGCGCCCGGACGACGCGGTCGGCCTGCGCGAGATGGGCGTCAGCGTGCTGCACCTGCTGGAACACCGGGTGCAGGAGCCGGGACACGTCAGCGTACGGATCACCGTCGACGGCGACTCGGTGGTCATCGAGGACCTGCGCGAGCAGGAACCGATCAGCGCCCACGGCACCGTGGACGAGGTCGGCATCCCGTTCGCCGAGGGGCTGGCCCGGATGCTGGCGCCGATGCGGCTGTCCGCCGAATCGCTCGTGGACGCCCCGCTGTCGGGCCCCGTCGACTTCGCCGACCTCCTCGGCATCGACGACGTGGCGCAGCTGGAGCTGTCGCGGATGTGGGCGCCGCGCGGCGAACGTGCCTTCCTGCGCGTGCCGATCGGCATCAGCGACTCCCACCAGCCGGTGCTCCTGGACCTGAAGGAGTCCTCCGAGCTGGGCATGGGGCCGCACGGGCTGTGTGTCGGGGCCACCGGTTCCGGCAAGTCGGAGCTGCTGCGCACCCTGGTGCTCGCCCTGGTGGCCACGCATCCGCCGGAGGACCTCGCGCTGGTCCTGGTCGACTACAAGGGCGGTGCGACCTTCGCCCCGTTCGCGGAGCTGCCGCACGTGGCCGGGGTCATCACCAACCTGGAGAACCAGGCGGGCCTGGTCGAGCGGGTGCACGCCTCGCTCGCCGGTGAGGTCAAGCGCCGTCAGCAGGTGCTCAAGGACGCGGGCAATGTCGCCGACATCGGTGACTACGCGGCGCTGCGCGCGGACCGGCGGCCCGATCTGGATCCGCTGCCGCATCTGTTCGTGGTGATCGACGAGTTCGGTGAACTCCTCACCGCGAAGCCGGACTTCATCGACCTGTTCCTGTCCATCGGCCGGATCGGCCGCTCCATCGGTGTGCACCTGCTGCTGTCCAGCCAGCGCATCGAGGGCGGCAAGCTCAAGGGCCTGGACACCTATCTCTCGTACCGGCTCGGTCTGCGTACGTTCTCCGCCGACGAGTCGCGCACGGTCCTGGACACCACGGACGCCTTCCATCTGCCGCCGCTGCCCGGCTTCGGCTATCTGAAGGTCGACACCAGCCATTACGAGCGTTTCAAGGCGAGTTATGTCTCGGGTGCGTACCGGGGGCCGGTGCAGCGCGACGAGGAGCAGGACAACGGGCCGCTGGCCCTGGAGTACGAGGCGTTCAACACCCTTGCCGAGCCGGTGAGTTCGGGCGAGGAGCCGAAGGTGCGGCGCCGGGAGACCGGGCCGACGGAGATGGGTGTGATCGTCGACCAGCTGCGGGAGGCGGCCGGTCCGGTGCGCCGGATCTGGCTGCCGCCGCTGCCCGGCGCGGTCGCCCTGGACAAGGTCGCGGGGCCGCTGGACGTGGGCCCGCGCGGGATGCAGCTGGCCGAGCGGCGCGGTCCGCTCCAGGTGCCGCTCGGCCTGCTCGACGACCCGACCAAGCAGTGGCAGGGCCAGTGGTACCTGGACCTCACGGTGGCGGGCGGGCACGCCGCGGTCATCGGCGGTCCGCAGACCGGCAAGACGACGCTGCTGCGTACGCTCGCGCTGGCGATCTCGCTGACCCACACCCCGCAGGAGGTCGGCGTCTACGGCCTCGACCTGGTCGGCGGCGGCCTCCAGGCCGTGTCGGGGCTGCCGCACGTCGGCGGTGTCGCCGGGCGGGCGGACCGGGAGCGCGCGGGGCGCACCGTCGAGGAGGTGCGGGGCATGCTCGCGGTCCGCGAGGACCTGTTCCGCGAGCACGCCATCGACTCCGTGGAGCAGTTGCGTTCGCTGCACGCGGCGGGCCGGCTGCCTCAGCTGGCCTCGGCCGAGATCGTGCTGATCATCGACGGTTTCGGTGCGCTGCGCGACGACTTCGACGAGCTGGACGACGCGGTCGTGGACATCCTCAAGCGCGGTGGCGGCTACGGCATCCACGTCGTCGCGGGCATGCTCCGCTGGAACGACGTGCGCATCGCCACCCAGTCGAACTTCGGCACCCGGGTCGAGCTGCGGCTCAACGACCCCAGTGAGTCCAGCATCGACCGCAAGCTCGCGCAGACCCTGTCGCCCGACGAGCCGGGCCGCATCCTCACCGACGGCAAGCTGTTCGCCCAGGTCGCGCTGCCCCGTACGGACGGCCTCGCGGACGTCTCGGACCTGGGTGCGGTCCTGGAGCACACGGCCCGTACGGTCCGGGCCACCTGGAGCGGCGAGGTCGCCCAGCCGGTCCGGATCCTGCCGCACGTCCTGGAGCCGCATCTGCTGCCGGGCCCGGTCGCCGAGCCCAAGCGGGTGCCGATCGGCCTGGACCAGACGGCGCTGGCGCCCGCCGTGCTCGATCTGTTCCACCACGACCAGCACCTGCTGGTCCTGGGCGACAGCGAGTGCGGCAAGACGAACCTCCTGAAGACCGTCGCCGGCGGGCTGATCGAGCGCTACGGCGAGGACGAGCTGGTCTTCGCCGTCATGGACCCGCGGCGCGGGCTGCGCGGCGCGATCCCCGAGGAGTTCCGCGGCGGGTACGCGTACAACCCCAAGATGTGCGCGGGGCTGGCCGCCGGTATCGCCACCGAGCTGGAGAAGCGGCTGCCGGACGACCGGGCGGACACCGAGGACCTGGAGCCCGGCAGCTGGGGCAGCGGTCCGCGGATCGTGATCCTGGTCGACGACTACGACGTGCTGACCACCGCCGGTCAGTCGCCGCTCGACCCGTTCCTGCCGTACATCCCGTCCGCCGTGGACATCGGCCTGCACTTCGTGCTGACCCGCCGGATCGCGGGCGCCTCGCGCGGCATGTACGACCCGCTGGTGCTGGGGCTGCGCGAGTCGGGGGCCTCGGCGCTCCTGATGTCGGGCGACCGCAGCGAGGGCCAGCTGTTCCCCGGTGTGTACGCCGCCCAGCAGCCGCCGGGCCGCGGGGTGTTCATCCGCAGGGGCCAGCCCAACCGCCTGATCCAGACCGTGTACACCGCGGAGTGACCGGCGGGGGCGCGGTCCCGTTGCCGGGGGCCGCGCCCCACCGCACATCCGCATCCGGACGAAGAAGGAACGGCCGACCACATGACCAAGGACGTCATCGCCCTCACCCCGCGCATGCCCGACCCGCTGACCGTGCTCGCGGGTCTGCTCGCGGGCGGCCCGGACAAGCTGGTGGGGACCACGGGTGAGGATGCCGTCGTGCAGCTCTGCGACGATCAGGGCCGGCCGCTCGTCTCCATCGAGGCGCCGCTGCTGGTGCAGGTCGCGGGCGAGGCCGAGCGGCTGCTCGGGGCCACCGCGCCGCCGGTTCCGTTCTGGTGGACGGAGGCCCGCGCCACCACCGGGGTCGAGGAGGCCGAGCTGCTCGCGGGCACCTTCGCCGCCCGGGTCGCCACGCTGGCCGGCGGCTCCGCCTGGCCGCCGCAGGCCGCGCGTTCCCTCGCGGTGGTCAGGAGCGAGGGGGTGGGCGTCGCGCCGACGCCCGCCGCCGCGCAGCCCGCCGTGGACGCGCTCACCGACAAGGTGGCCGTCGTGATCCAGGACCGTCCGGTGGTCGCGATGACGGCCTGGCTCTCGGACGCGTTCCGGGCGGCGGCCAATGCCGAGCTGGGGCTCCAGATCGTGACCTCGCCGGGTGCCACCCTCTCCCCCGCGGTGCGCAACAGCCTCAGCGGCTGGCCGTCGCGCTGGGTGGTGCAGGACGAGCGGGACGGCTACTACGACGGCCTGTCCGGTGCCGTACTGCGCTGGCAGCACGGCATGTTCGCGACGGTCGAGTCGGCCGACGCCACCCCCGAGGACCCGCGCACGCCGGTGGCCGCCGCCTATCAGGAGGTCACGGACACCGGTGACCGGCAGCTGGCGATCTCGTTCCGCACGGTCCACCCGGCGGACGACCGGCTGGTGCTGGGCGGCGCCCTGGAGTCGGTGTGGCAGGAGCTGACGGGGCAGCCGCCGGCCGGGTGGGGCACCGCCGAGCCCGCCAACCTGCCGTGGTCGCTGCGCCGGCTGACGGATGTCGCCTTCGAGCGGGCGCCCGAGCCGACCTGGCTCGTGGTGGTCGGCAGCCCGGACCGGCCGGGACTGGCCACGGTCCGTGTCAGCCGTACGAAGGCGGGTGTGGAGGAGGACGTCACGCTGGCGTTCGGCTACGGGCCCGGCGAGGAGCCCCCGCTGGACGCCCTGCCCCGGGCGGCGGAGGTGCTCGCCACCCGTCACCATCTCCAGTCGATGCTGGTCCAGCTCCGCAGGGCCCGCCGCGACCTGGCGGTGCCGCCGCGCTTCGAGGGGCCCGGCGTTCCGCTGGCGTTCGTGCTCGGCGCGGAGGAGGTGCGCGAGATGCCCGGTGACCGGGCCCGGCGCACCCCGCTCTCCGAGCCGCCGGTCCAGCTCGGCCCGAGGTCCCGTCCGGCGCTGTACTACCCGCTGCCGGGCGACCCGTCCGACCTGTCCGGCTGGCAGGACTTCGAGCGGCTGATGCGGCATCTGAAGGGCGCCTGACCGGTACGGGACGGCGGGCACGACCGTACGCGGGGCGTTTTGGCAAGGCTGCGGGACGGGGCGAGGCAGGGCGGGGCGGCGTAAAACCGTCTGCGCGGCGGCCCGCACCGGCGTGTCCTGCGCCGACCGTCGGCGTGCACAACTGGTCAGCCGTTGCCCAGAGATGCTCATTCGTTTCTGACGATCAAGCAGTTTCGGTCACAAATGGCTTCCCTCTTTCCCCCACAGGGGGTTGACTGGGTGTTACACATGGTGATGCCGCCGTCCTGAGCCGAGGGCGATTGCCACCGCGGGCCCACGGACCCGGCCCCCGATGCCCCCACCCCCGGCGGAGGAGAGTGAGCAGGGATGACTGCCTCGTCCGGCACGGTGATCCTCTGCCCGGGGTCGGTGGTTGCGGGCGGCCCGTCCCCCGATGCGTACCCGGCTCCGAGACGCGAGTCCGGCCGGTTACCCGTTCGTATCGTTCATCCGAATCGTTTCGACGAGGGGCACCAATGAGCCAGATTGTGCTGCCAGCGTTTCATATGCCGTTCCAGAGCACCGGATGCAATCCCGGCATCGAGGAGACCCGGAAGGCCGCATGGGAATGGGCCGAATCCAATGGTCTGGTGCTCTCCCCGGTGGCCCGGAAGAAAATGATCCGGACCCGGCCCGAACTCTGGATATCCCTCATCTTTCCCACTGCTTCGCAGCAGCATCTCGATCTCTTCTGCCAGTGGCTCTTCTGGGCCTTCCTCGTCGACGACGAGTTCGACGACGGGCCCGCCGGACGCGATCCGCGCATGTGCGAGGCGGCGATCGACCGGCTGGTCGCCGTGCTCGACGGCGGCCCGCCGCGCGGCGCCATGGAGTGCGCGCTCGTGGGGCTGCGCTCCCGCACCTACCGGGACCGCTCGGCGCGCTGGATCCGGCAGTTCCGGCGGGACACGGTCGCCTGGCTGTGGACCTACTACGCCGAGGCCGTGGAACGGGCCGCCGGGCAGGCGCCGACCCGGCTCGAATTCGTGAAGCACCGCCGGGACTCGGTGGCCATGCAGCCCTTCCTGGATCTCCATGAGATCACCGCCGGGATCGACCTTCCGGAATCCGCCCGCAGCCTGCCCGCGTACATCGCGCTGCGCAATGCGGTGACCGATCATTCGGGACTCTGCAACGACATCTGCTCCTTCGAGAAGGAGGCGCTGCTCGGATACGAGCACAATGCGGTGCGCCTCATCCAGCGCGATCGCGACTGCACGCTCCAGGAGGCCGTCGACGAGGCCGGGGCGCAGCTCGCGCAGATCGCGCAGCGGGTGCAGCGCGCCGAGAAGGAGCTGATCGAGGAGATCGAGGCGGCCGGCATCCAGGGCCCCACCCGGAACGCGCTGGAGCGGTGCGTGCAGGACTACCGGGGGCTGGTCCGGGGCGACTTCGACTACCACGCCCGCGCGGAGCGCTACACCCGTCCCGATCTCGTCGAGGTCGACGAGCGGGACTCCATGTCGGAGCACTTCGCCGCCTGATCCGCCGTAGGCACGGCGCGGGAGCCGCGACCGGGGGCCGGCAACGGCCTCCGGTCCCGCGTGGTGGACCCGCCGCGGCACGGCTCCCGGAGGCTGCCCGATGGCCTTCGGCCGGAAGGCCGACGCGGTCCGGTGCGTGCGGTTCCAAGGCGCCGGAATGTCCCCGTGGCGGAGCTGCCAGGACATCCCGGCAACGCCGGGAGCGTGTGTGCCGGCGCCTGGCCGCCCGATCGGAGGTCACCCGGAAGCCCCTCAGTCCCCCGGCGCCCCTTCGCCGTCAGCGGCCGGCAGCGGCAGCGCCCGCAGGGCCAGCGCCCATCCCAGCCGCACCTCGCCCGACTCCGCGTCGGAGCCGGTGAGTTCGGCGATCCGGCCGATCCGGTTGAGGACCGTGTTGCGGTGGCAGTAGAGCAGTTCGGCCGCCCGCGCCGCCGAGCAGCCGCTGTCGAGCCAGACCCGGAGCGTGCCGAGCAGCACCTCGCGTTCGGCCGCCATGTCCAGTACGCCGCCCAGCCGGGTGCCCACGATGCGCTCGGCGATGTCCGGACGGCCGACCAGCAGCACCTCCGCGAGCCGGTCGTCGAAGGCGGCCGCCTCACCGCTCCCGGCGGGCAGCGTGCGCAGCGCCTGCTCGGCGAGCCGCAGCGCCCGGCCGGCCCGGGCCAGCCGCTCGAACTCCGGTGAGACGCCCGCGGTGGCGCCGGTGCGGTGGCGCAGCAGGTCGAGCAGTACGCCGGACTCCCCCGCGGCGAGCCGCACGATGCCCGCGTACCGGCCCGACCGGGGCCGCCAGAAGGACCAGATGCCGTGCTCGTCGAGGACGGGTGCCGGGTTGGGCGGCGCGGCCGGGTCCTGGGCGGCGACGACGACGACGTACCGGTCCTGGACCGGCACGCCCAGCGCGGCGGAGGCGGCCGCCGCGACCGCCGGATCGTCGCCGCGCCCGTCGAGCAGGGCCTCGAAGAGGGCGACGCGGCGGGTTTCCTGCCTGCCCTGCATCTCCAGTTGGGTCAGCCGGTACGACTCCGCCATCACCACCGAGTAGCGGTCGATGGTCTCCCAGACGGCGCCCGCCATGTCCAGTTCGGTGTCCCGGTCGCCCGCCGCCCCGTGGGCCTGCTGCGTCCCGCGCGTGGCCCGCAGGTGCTCGGCGATCATCTGCCACATCACCCGGCCGCCGCGCCGGTAGGCCTGGAGCACGGTGTCCATCGGTACGCCCTGCTCCGCGCGCCGCCGCCCCGTCTCGCGCGCCGCCTGCTCGGCGTCCCCGCCGGACTTCAGCCCGCCGAAGTCCTCCAGCGCACGCAGCAGGTTGTCGCGGCAGATCCCCCACAGGTCGTCCCGGCTGACGGGCGAACCGGAGGCGTACGTGCCGCTGTGCGCGTGGATGTCGTCGACGACCCGCCGGGTCAGTTCGTCGATCCCGGGGAGCAGGGCGACGGCCAGGGCCCGCCGCAGCTCGCCGTCGCCGCCCTCGGGACGGGGTCCTTCGGCATGCGGGGTCCGGGCACCCGGGTTCTGCGCCATGATCGAAGATTAACGCCCGCGTGTTAGGCGGATGCCGCGCCACGTACCGGCGCCGAGTGGCCGCTGCCCAGGTGAAGGGTGCGCATGGTGGGCAACTGCACATTGTGCGGAGCGGGGATACGGCCGATTCTGAGCAGGCCAGCCGTGTGAACACCGTGTTTCCTGGAGCCCGTCATGTTTCTCAGCGTCGCGACCGTCCTGGGTGATTCGGCCCGCAAGCACCCCGACGGGGTGGCCGTGGTCGATTCGGGTAACCGGATCAGCTACCACGAGCTGTGGGCGGGGGTGCTGCGCTGCGCGGGCGCGCTGCGGGCGTCCGGGGTCCGGCCGGGCGACCGGGTAGCGGTGCTGCTGCCCAATTCGGCGGACTTCCTGTACGCGTACTACGGCGCGCTCGCCGCCGGGGCGACAGTGGTGCCGGTGCACGGGCTGCTGGTGGCCGAGGAGGTGGCGTACGTGCTGCGGCACAGCGGATCCGTCGCCCTGATCAGCGGCGGTCCGATGTGGCCGGTCGCCGAGGAGGGGGCCCGCGCCGCGGGCGTCCGGGCCGTGCGGGGTCTGCCGGAGGGCGGCGAACCGCTGACCGCGCCGGAGCCCGCGGCCCCCGAGGACGTCGCGGTGATCCTGTACACCAGCGGCACGACCGGGCGGCCCAAGGGGGCGCTGCTCACCCACCTCAACATCGTGATGAACGCCTCCGTCAGCGCCCACGACCTGCTGCGGCTGAACAGCGACGACGTGGTCCTCGGCTGTCTGCCGCTGTTCCACAGCTACGGGCAGACCTGCGCGATGAACGCGACGCTGCGGGCCGGCGCGACGCTCGTCCTCATGCCGCGCTTCAGCGGCGCGGGCGCGCTTGAGCTGCTGGCCGCCGAAGGCGTGAGCGTCTTCATGGGCGTACCGACGATGTACCACGCCCTGGTCGAGGCGGCGCAGGCCTCCCCGGCCGGCCGGCCCACACTGCGCGCGGCCGTCTCCGGCGGGGCGGCGCTGCCGGTGGCCGTGCTCGAACGCTTCGAGGCCGCCTTCACGACACGGGTCCTGGAGGGCTACGGGCTGACCGAGACGTCCCCGGTCGCCACCTTCAACCAGCCGGAGTTCGGCCTGCGCCCCGGCACGGTCGGCCACCCGGTGTGGGGTGTGGAGATCGGGGTGGCGGACGCGGCGGTGGAGGATGCCGTGGTGCTGCTCGCGGACGGCGACGTCGGCGAGGTCGTGGTACGCGGCCACAACGTGTTCGCCGGGTATCTCGACGATCCGGAGGCGACGGCAGCGGCGGTGGTCGACGGCTGGTTCCGCACCGGGGATCTCGGGGTCCGGGACGAGGACGGCTTCCTGAGCATCGTCGACCGGAAGAAGGACCTGGTCATCCGGGGCGGCTTCAACATCTATCCGCGCGAGGTCGAGGAGGTGCTGATCCGCCACCCGGCGGTCTCCGAGGTCGCGGTGATCGGGGTGCCCGACGAGACGCGCGGCGAGGAGGTCTGCGCGGTCGTCGTGCTGCGGGCCGGTACGGGGGCGGTGACCGAGCAGGAGCTGATCGACTGGTCCAAGGAGCGGCTCGGGCGGCACAAGTACCCGCGGATCGTGCGGTTCACCGAGGCGCTGCCGCTGGGACCGACCGGCAAGGTCCTCAAGCGGGCCCTGACGGCGGGCTCCGCCTGACGCCACCGGCGTCTGCCGTTCACCCGACGGGGCCGGGCCGGGTCGGCGCGGCCCCGGACCGGGTACGTATCGAAGCACCGGCGGCCGCCGTCCGCGACCGCACCGCAGAAGGGCTGGACCTCATGTCTGCCGTACCCACTCCGATACCCGGGACGTCTCCCCGGGTCAGCACGGTCCACGGGGCGGTGCGCGGCACGCTGGAGCAGGGTGTCGCCGTGTTCCGCGGCATTCCGTACGCCGCCGCCCCGGTCGGCGCCCTGCGCTTCCAGGCACCCGTGCCGCCCGAGCCCTGGGAAGGGGTACGGGACGCGGTGGCGTTCGGGCCGACCGCGCCGAAGCGGCCGTACGACCCGCCGCTGGACCGGCTGCTCCCCGACCCCGATGTGCCGGGCGACAACTGCCTCAACCTCAATGTGTGGACCCCGTCCCCGGGCGCCACCGGGCTGCCCGTCATCGTCTGGATCCACGGCGGTTCGCTGCTGCACGGCTCGTCGGCGGTCCCGCTGTACGACGGGACCGCGTTCGCCCGGGACGGCGTGGTCCTGGTGTCGGTCAACTACCGGCTCGGCGTCGAGGGGTTCGGGGTGCTCCCGGACGCACCGGCCAACCGGGGACTGCTCGACCAGATCGCGGCCCTGACCTGGGTGCGGGACAACATCGCGGCGTTCGGTGGCGATCCGGACCTGGTCACGGTGTGCGGCGAGTCGGCGGGGGCGATCAGCATCGGCGCCCTGCTGGCCGCCCCCAGGGCCCGGGGGCTGTTCCGGCGGGCGGTGCTGCAGAGCGGTGCGCCGACCGCGCTGCCGCCGGGCGCGGGCGCCCGGCGCACCACGGAGCTGATCGCCGGGCGGCTCGGGGTCGCGGCGACGGCGGCTGCGCTGGCCGCGGTGGACCCGGCCGCGCTGCTGGCCGCGCAGACCGAGGTGACGGCCGGCGGCTCCCCGCTGACCGGCGGGAACTCCTTCCAGATCGTGGTGGACGGCGAGCTGCTGCCCCGCGATCCGCTGGAAGCGCTGCTGGACGGTGCCGCGTCCGAGGTCGATCTGCTGCTGGGCTCGAACAGCGAGGAGTACCGGCTGTGGTTCGTGCCCAGTGGTCTGACGGAGCGGCTGTCCTCGTTCAAGCTCCGGCTGGCCCTGCTGAAGTTCAAGGTGCCGGGCGCCACGGCGCGTACGTACCGGGCGAACCGGCCGGGTGCCACGCCGGGTGAGCTGCTCGGCGCGCTCGCCACCGATCTGCTGCTGCGGGTTCCGCTGAACCGGCTGGCCGACGCCCACGCGGACGGGCCGGGAAGCACCCATGTCTACGAGTTCGGCTGGCCGTCCCCGGTGCTGCGGCTGGGCGCCTGTCACGCGCTGGAGATCGGCTTCGTCTTCGACACCCTGGACCGGCCCGACGCGGTGGCGCTGGCCGGTCCGGACGCCCCGCAGGAGCTGGCCGACGCGATGCACGCGGCGTGGGTGGCGTTCGCGGTGTCCGGCGACCCCGGCTGGCCGGGCTGGGACGGCTCGCGCCCGGTGATGGGCTTCGGCCCCGGAAGGCCGGCCGTGGTGCGGGCCCCGCGCGACGCGGAGCTGCGCGGCTGGTCGCCGTACCGCGAGAACGCCTGAACGGCGGCCCCCCGGCCCGCGGGCCGGGGGTCCAACGCGGTGCTCAGTTCTGCGCCGCCCAGAACTCGTCGAACGTGAGCAGCCCGTCGCCGTTGGCGTCGTGCGAGTTGATGACGGCCTGGGCCACCGGCTCGGTGACGTAGGGGTCGCCGAGCTGCGCCATCACGCTCTTGTACTCGGCGGCCGAGATCAGCCCGTCGCCGTTCAGATCGAACCGCTCGAATGCCTTGCGCGCCGACTCGATGTCCGCCACGGTTCCGCCCCTTCGTAGTGCCTGATCAATGCCTGACCAATGCCTGACTGACGGGTGTCAGATTAACGGTCGCGACGGATGGCGGTCGCGGCGGCCGGTCGCCGATCATGGGCGGCAGGCCCGCCGTCCGGCGGACCACGGCCCGGACGGGGGAACGGAAGGCTCATGGACGAGGCACTGGCACGGATTCTGGCGGCCGCGGCGGACGGCAGCTTTCCCCCGCCGGACGGGTCGACGACCGTGGTGCGGCAGCCCTCGGCGCGGGACGCGGGAGTGCTGGCGTTCACCGCGCACTCGGTGGTCTTCACCGACGAGGACCCGGACTGGGTGCGTTCCGTGCTGGCCGGCACCCCCGGCGACGCGCTCGCCGCGACGATGAATCCGTACTTCCTGGGCGCGCTCATGGCCCGCAGCGGCCGGCACATGAACACCGTCGATCTGCTGACGGCGGCGCCCGCGCTGCCCGGCGGTCCGGAGATCGCGCTGCGGGAGATCGAGGATCCGGAGCATCCTCGGGTGGCCCGGGCGATGAAGTACCGCGACGAGGTCCGGGTCTGGGCCGCCGAGGGCGGTGTGGTGATCCTGGGCCGGGGCGTCGCGGGCCGCTGGGAGACCGCGGTCGAGGTGGCCGAGGAGTCGCGCGGCCGGCGGCTGGGCGAACGGCTCGCGCGGGCGGCCCGGCACCTGGTGCCGGACGCGGTGGTGTGGGCCCAGCAGTCGCCGGGCAACGCCCGCAGCGTGCGGACGTTCCAGGCGGCGGGCTACCGGCCGGTGGGCTCGGAGGCCCTGCTGGTCGCGGGGTGAGCGGCCTGCAGGGCCGTGGCGCGCGGTGGCCCGGCGGTCAGCGGAAGACGCCGGTGTGGCCGAGCGAGTACCGGCCCGGCTGTGGGTAGACGGCGAGTCCGTGCGGGCCGCTGCCCACCGGGATGCGGGCGAGCTGCTTGCCGGTGGCGGTGTCGATCGCGTACACCTCGGCGTTGTAACGTCCGCTCAGCCAGAGGACCTTGCCGTCCGCCGAGACCCCGCCCATGTCGGGGCTGCCGCCGCCGGGCAGCCGCCATTTCTTCGCCAGCTTGCGCTGTGCGAAGTCGAAGACGGAGATGCTGCCCTCGCCGCGGTTGGAGATGTACATCTCCTTGGAGTCGCGGCTGACGTAGAGGCCGTGGGCTCCCTTGCCGGTGCGCAGCAGCTTCGGGGTGGTGAACTTCTTTCCGTCCAGTACCCAGATCCCGTCGGCGATCATGTCCGCGATGTAGAACGTCCCGCCGTCCGGGGACAGTTTGACGTCCTGCGGCATCGCGCCCTTGAGCGGCAGCTTCTGCTGGGCGACGACCTTCATCTTCGCGGTGTCGACCTTGAGGAGTTCGCCGGAGAACTCGCAGGAGACGATGAAGTACCGGCCGTCGGGGGTGAAGTCGGCGTGGTTGACGCCCGCGCAGTCGACCGGGACGGTCTTGGCCGTCTTCATGGTGTGGGCGTCGCGGAAGACCAGCTGACGGTCCATCGAGGCCATCACCACGGCGTACTTGCCGTCCGGGGTGAAGTAGAGGTTGTACGGGTCGGAGACCGGCACCGTGGGGCCGGTCTTCCCGGTGGCCGGGTCGATGGCGGTGAGGCTGTCGCCGATGTCGTTGTTGACCCAGAGGGTCTTCAGGTCCCAGGACGGGACGACGTGCTGCGGCTGGCGGCCGACCTTGATGGTTCTGATGACCTTGTACGTCGCGGGGTCGATCACGGTCACGGTGTCGGAGTTGGTGTTGGGGACGTACACCCGGGACGGGAAGTCCTTGACGACCGGCGACAGCTTTCCCGGCCGGTCGGCGGAGTAGACGTCCTTGGCGTCGAGCACCGGGGGCATTCCGGGGAGCCCCGGCGGTGCGGGCGGGGTGAGGCGTTCGGGCTCGACGGGTGGCGCGGCGGCCTCGCTGCCGACGGCCTGGACGTTCGCCTTCTCGGCCGGGGTGCCGCAGCCGGTGAGTACGGCCAGCAGCACGCCCCCGAGCAGGGCCGCGGTGTGCTTGGTGGAGGGAGACATCAGGTCAGCAGCTCCGTGGTCGTCACCGCGCGCAGTCGGCGGCGGTCGATTTCGGTGAGGAGGAGAGGCAGGGCGGCGACCGTGTCCGCGTAGCCGAAGTGCAGGCTCACCACCGATCCGTTGCGGATCTCCCCGGCCACCTTGCGGGTGACGGCCGCGGCGCCGGGAGAGGTGAAGTCGAGGGAGTCCACGTCGTAGGAGAGGACGTGCGGGTAGCCGGCCCGGGCGGCCAGCCGCTGGACGAGCGGGGTGGCGTACCGGGTGCGTGAGGGCCGGAACCAGGTGCCGATGGAGCCGGTGAGTCTGCGCAGCCGCTGGGCGCAGCCGTCGATCTCCGCGTACGCCTGGGCCTCGCCCATCGTGGAGATGTCCACGTGGTGCTGGGTGTGGTTGCCGAGTTCGTGGCCGCCGTCGAGGATGCGCCGGGCCATCGTGGGGTGTTCGTCGAGCCAGCTGCCGACGGCGAGGACGGTGACCCTGACGTGTGCCCGTTCGGCCTCGGCGAGCAGGGTGCGGGCGACGGCGGGGTCGCCCTGGCCGTGGAAGGTGAGGGCGACGCGGGCACGGTCGCGGGGGCCGTGGTCGATCTGGACCGGCTGTCCGGGGAAGCGGTGCGGTCCGGGGGCGGGGGACGGCGGCCGGGTGGTCGCGTCGGCGGGGTGCTTCGGGCTCACCGTCTCGGTGGCGGTCGCGGCCGGTGGGCCGGCGGTGTCGTGGTCCGCGCATCCGGTGAGGACGCCCGCGAGGGCGGCCCCTGCTCCCGCGCGCAGGGCGCTGCGGCGGGGCACCGGAGTGTCGGAGGCGTTCATGTGCAGACACAGTAGGGGCGAAACGAGGAGAAAATAACAATTTAGACATATGGGCGAAGCGAATGAATCACTCACCGAATCCCATAAATATTCACACTTTTGCAGGCAAGTGACCCATCACACCTGCGATTCACCTGGATAATGTCTGGTTATGGTGGTGAATGCCCCACTTGCGGCTTTGGCGAAGAGGTCGCCCGTCTGCCATAGTCGGTCACACGACCGCATGACCCGAGCCCGGTCGTCACAAGCGGCCGTGAACACACCCCCCATTTCACGGCCCCCACACAGCAGCCCCCGAAGCGCCCCACCACGGCGGACCGGGGGCTGCTGTGCGTCCGGGCGCCGGCCGGGATCAGCGGTCGGAGATCCGCATCTCGAACCAGGTGGTCTTGCCCCGCGGCAGCAGATCCACGCCCCAGCGGTCGGAGAGCTTGTCGACGAGGAAGAGGCCCCGCCCGCTGACGTCCATCTCCTGGACCGGCATCAGACAGGGCAGCCCGCGCGAGGGGTCGCGCACCTCGACCCTGATCCAGCCCCGGCGGCGCAGCATCCGCAACCCGAACACCCGGGCGCCGGTGTGGCGCACCGCGTTGCCGACGAGCTCCGAGACGAGCAGCACGGCGTACTCGGCGGTCTGCGGGGAGAGCGCCCACTGACGCAGCACCACGCACGAGGTGAGCCGGCGGGCGGTGGCCGCGGACTCCGGACGGGAGGGCAGCCGTACTTCACCCTCCGCCGGATTTCCGAACAACTCCAGCGCCTTGAACGCCTGTTCGTCCTCGACGACCGGCATCCAGCGCGCCGCTGTCGCACCACCGTGCGGTCGCGGCTGTTCCACACCCTCCAGGCCCGCCATGGGGACCATCATGGCCGCAAGACGGGTGCCCCGTGGCCGTTCCGGAGGAATCCGCTCCCCGGAACATGTCGTTCCGTGAGTGTCGAAAGGCATATGCCGGTGGCAGAATGCGACCCGTCAAAGCCCTGCTGACCTGCATGAACACCCCCTCCGATGGCGGTTGACCGGGCCATCGGGAAGCTGGACCTCAAGGTTGCCCCGAAGCCCAGCCAATCCGCCCGCACGGATGAACGCGCGTCAGTCTGTGCCCAACTGGCTTTCGGTCAGAGGAATTTGGCCTTGCCCGGTCCCTCTTCGACGAAGCTGCGCATTCCGCGCTCCCGGTCCTCGGTGGCGAACAGTCCGGCGAACCAGTTCCGCTCGATCGTGAGCCCGGTGTCGATGTCCGTCTCCAGGCCGGCGTCGATGGATTCCTTGGCGGCACGCAGCGCCAGCGCCGGTCCCTTGGCCAGCTTGGCGGCCCAGGCGTGCGCCTGCTCGTACACCTCGGCGGCGGGCACCACCCGGTCCACCAGACCGATCGTCAGGGCCTCTTCGGCCCGCACGTGGCGGCCGGTGAAGATCAGGTCCTTGGCCCGGGACGGGCCGATCAGCCGGGCCAGGCGCTGGGTGCCGCCCGCGCCCGGGATCAGCCCGAGCAGGATCTCGGGCTGGCCCAGCTTGGCGTTGTCGCCGGCGATGCGGAAGTCGGCGCAGAGCGCCAGCTCGCAGCCGCCGCCCAGCGCGTAGCCGGTGACGGCGGCGACGACCGGCTTGGGGATCCTGGCCACCGCGGTGAAGGAGTCCTGGAGCGCCTTGGAACGTACGACCATCGCCGTGTGGTCCATCGCCTGCATCTCCTTGATGTCCGCGCCCGCCGCGAACACCTTCTCGCCGCCGTAGAGGACCACGGCGCGCACGTCGTCGCGCCGGGTCGCCTCCTCGGCGAGTTCACGCAGTCGGTCCTGGGTGGCGACGTCCAGGGCGTTCATGGGCGGGCGGTCCAGCAGGATCGTGCCGACGCCGTCGCGTACTTCGAGGTTTGCGGTCATGAGAGGCAGGTTAACTGCCGCTAACACGGGCGGGCCCGGTGCTGTTGGTCACAGCACCGGGCCCGCTCCGTACGGCTTGCGCGAGGGACTACTTGGTCCACTCCGACCAGGACATGTTCCAGCCGTTGAGGCCGTTGTCCGGCTGGATCGTCTTGTCGTGCGAGTTCTTCACGACCACGACGTCACCGATGAGCGAGTTCTCGAAGAACCAGCCCGCCGAGGTCTTCTTGCTCCAGCCGCCGCGCACGTCCTGCAGACCGACACAGCCGTGGCTGGTGTTGGTCGAACCGAAGATGCCGGACGCGCCCCAGTAGTTGCCGTGGATGAAGGTGCCCGAGGTGGACAGACGCATCGCGTGCGGCACGTCCTTGATGTCGTACTCGCCGCCGAAGCCGACGGTGTCACCGTTCATCCGGGTCACCCTGAGCTTCTCGCTGATGACCATCTGACCGTTGTACGTGGTGGTCGCCGGGGCGCCCGCCGAGATCGGGATGTCCTTGATCTGCTGATCGTCGCGGACGACCTTCATCCGGTGGGTGTTCGCGTCCACCGTGCTGACCTGCTTGCGGCCGATGGTGAAGGAGATCGTCTTGGCCTGCTTGCCGTAGACACCGGGGCGTCCCTCGACACCGTCGAGGTTGAGCTTCACGGTCACCTTGGTGCCCGCGGCCCAGTAGTCCTCGGGGCGGAAGTCGAGCCGGTCGTTGCCGAACCAGTGGCCCTCGACCGGGACGTCCGGCTCGGCCGTCACCTTGATGGCCTTCTCGACCGCCTCCGGGTCGGTGATGCCGCGGGTGAAGTGGATCGAGACGGGCATCCCGACGCCGACCGTGGAACCGTCCTCCGGGGTGTACTGCCCGATGAAGGTGTTCTGCGGGACCAGCGTGGTGAAGCTGGTGTCCTTGGCCGACTCACGGCCCTTGGAGTCCTTGGCGACCGCGTGGACCTTGTACTTGGTCGCGGCGGCCAGATGCTGGTCCGGGGCCCAGCTCGCGCCGTCGGTCGCGATCTTGCCCGCGACCTCGGTGCCCTTGGGGTCGGAGACCTTGACCGTGGTCAGCTTCCCCTGGTCGGCCGAGACCTTCAGCGCCCCGTTCGTCGCGACGGAGTCCGCGCCGTCCTTCGGTGCGACGGTCACCACGGCCTGCGAGGCCGAGGTGTCCTCGGCCTTCCCCGCGCCGCCCTTGCCGCCGCCCGCGTCGTCTCCCCCGCCGCACGCCGTCACCAGCAGCAGCAGTGCGCCCGTCACCAGAGCCAGCCGTCCGGTGGCCCCTCGCCCGCCCCGTACGCCGTTCGCCCCGGCCGATGTCCCCGATATCGGCTGCCCGTTCAATGTGGTCGTCTCCCCTCACACGGCCTGGCCCCGCCAAGGCCCCGGGAGCCCGAAGGCTCCTCCCCCGCGCGCTGCATATGCACGCTCAGCGAAAGATAATCACACCGGCCGTGTGGAAATGACCCCCCGGATGTCACCGTTCAGTCCCAAGTTGTCCCGGGACTTCTGCCAGGTGGCACGGGACTCCGGGGCGGGGCGGGCCCGACGGGGCCTCAGCGCAGGGCGGAGCCGGCCCTCCACCGGTTCCAGTCGAGATTCCAGCCGCCGAGCCCGTTGTCCGGTGCGACCTTCTTGTCCTTGGAGTTGACGACCTCGACCACGTCGCCGATGAGCGTGCGGTCGTAGAACCGGCCGGCCGGGGTGTCGTTGCTGCCGCCCCGTACGTCCTCCAGCCCGACACAGCCGTGACTGACGTTCTCCGAGCCGAAGACGCCCTCGTCCGACCAGTAGTTGCCGTGCAGGAAGGTGCCGGAGTCGGTGAGCCGGATGGCGTGCGGGACATCCTTGATGTCGTATTCGCCGCCGAAGCCGACCGTGCGGCCGTCCATCCGGGTCACTTCGCGCATCTCGCTGACCACCATCTTCCCGTTGTACGTGGTCGTCTTCCCCGCGGCGCCCGCCGTGATCGGAATGGTGGAGACGAGTTCCCCGTCGCGGCGCACCTCCATGGTGTGCGCGGCCGCGTCGACCAGGGACGACTGCGAGCGGCCGATCTCGAAGACGACCTTCTTGTCCTGGGTTCCGTACACGTGCGGCGCGCCCTCCACGTCGCGCAGCGCCATGTCGACGGTCACCTCGGTGCCCGGCTTCCAGTACTCGGCGGGCCGGAAGTCGAGCCGGTCCGCGCCGAACCAGTGCCCCACCACCTCCACCGGCGGTACGGCGGTCACCTCGATGGCCTTCTGGACGGCCGCGCGGCGGGTGACCGGCCGGCTGAAGCGGAAGGAGACGATCATCCCGGTGCCCACCGTGGACCGGTTCTCCGGCCTGAAGTAGCCGATGAAGCGGTGCTTGGGCACGAGCGTGGTGAAGGTGGTGCGGCGGGTGGTGCGGTTGCCCGAGCCGTCCACGGCCACCGCGTCCACGGTGTACTTGGCGCCGAGCCTGATCCGCCCCTCGCTCCCCCGGGGCTCCCAGGAGCGCCCGTCCTGCGCGATGTCGCCGGGCACCGCCCGGCGCCGCACGCCCTCGGTCCGGGTCACCTCGACGCTCTGCAGCCGCCCGCCGGGAACCTTCACCGCGAGCCGCCCGTCCGGGCCGATGTTCTTGGCCCCGTCCTCCGGGGTGACCTGGATCCCGTCCTGCGGCGGGCCCGCCGACCCGCCGAAGATCGATCCGGTGCCGGTGCAGCCGGTCAGTACGGCCAGCACGACGAGCAGTCCCGCCCATGTCGGCGCGGCGGCCCTGCCCGCCACCGCCCTCTTCGCTACGTGGTTCACGCCCGCCCAACGACGGGGGCCGGTCGGGGGAAACGTGAGTGCGGGCGCCCGGGTGGGCAGAAACAGGGGGAGAACCACCCTTTGGGAGCCGCGGCCGGGACGCCGTGCGCTCCTTTCCGGTGCCGGTCCCCACGAGCCGCGGGAGGCGAGCAGGTGTCGAGCGCAGCCGAGCAGGAGGCAGTGCGGGAGCCGGGTACGGCCGCCGGGCGCCGGGTCGCACGGGGCCGGTCGCCCGCCGTGTGGCCCGGCGCCCCGACCCCGCTGGGGGCCCGGTTCCGGGTCGGACCCGACGGGGTCGCGGGCACCAACTTCGCTCTCTGGGCCGGTGGTTCGGACTCCGTCGAGCTGTGTCTCTTCGACGAGGACGGGACCGAGCGCCGGCTCGCGCTGACCGAGCTTACCCATGAGATCCGGCACGGCTTCGTACCGGGAGTGCGGCCGGGGCAGCGCTACGGCTACCGGGTGCACGGCCGCTGGGATCCCTGGACCGGGGCCCGCTGGAATCCGGCGAAGCTGCTCCTCGATCCCTACGCCCGGGCGGTCGACGGCACTTTCACCCTTCCGCCGGAGGTGTACGGCCATGTGAGGGACTGGCCGCAGCAGCATGTCGCCGACACCGTCCGCGACGAGCGGGACTCCGCTCCGCACGTTCCCAAGGGGGTTGTGGTCCATGACGACGACGACTGGGCCGAGGACCACCGGCCGAAGACCCTGTGGGCGGACTCCGTCATCTACGAGCTGCATGTGCGCGGCTTCACCGAGCGGCATCCCGGCATCCCGGAGGAGCTGCGGGGCACGTACGCCGGTCTCGCGCATCCGGCGGCCGTCGGGCATCTGCTGCGGCTCGGGGTGACGGCGGTGGAGCTGCTGCCGGTGCACCAGTTCGCCCACGAGGACCATCTGCTGAGGCGCGGCCTGCGCAACTACTGGGGCTACAACTCGATCGGCTACTTCGCCCCGCACGCCGACTACTCGGCGAGCGGCACGGCGGGCGGCCAGGTCGGCGAGTTCAAGCGGATGGTCCGGGCGCTGCACGACGCGGGGATCGAGGTGATCCTCGACGTGGTCTACAACCACACGGCGGAGGCGGGCGAGCTCGGTCCGATGCTGTCGCTGCGCGGCATCGACAACCGCGGCTACTACCGCCTCCAGCCCGACGCCCGCCGCTACGCCGACTACACGGGCTGCGGCAACACCCTGCACGTGGTCCAGCCGCACGTACTGCGGCTGATCACCGACTCGCTGCGCTACTGGGTGACGGAGATGGGCGTCGACGGCTTCCGCTTCGACCTGGCGGCCGCGCTGGCCCGCTCCATGCACGACGTGGACATGCTCTCGCCGTTCCTCGCGGTGATCGCCCAGGACCCGGTGCTGCGCCGGGTGAAGCTGATCGCCGAGCCGTGGGACGTCGGCAGCGGCGGCTATCAGGTGGGCGCCTTCCCACCGCTGTGGACCGAGTGGAACGACCGCTACCGGGACGCCGTACGGGACTTCTGGCGCGGCGCCCTGCCCGACGTACGGGACCTGGGGTACCGGCTGACCGGGTCCAGCGATCTCTACGCCTGGGGCGGCCGGCGCCCGTACGCCTCGGTCAACTTCGTCACCGCGCACGACGGCTTCACCCTGCGCGACCTGGTGAGCTACGAGCAGAAGCACAACGAGGCCAACGGCGAGGGCAACCGGGACGGTACGTCCGACAACCGGTCCTGGAACTGCGGCGCCGAGGGCGAGAGCGAGGACCCCGCCGTCAACGCGCTGCGCCGCCGCCAGCTGCGCAACCTGCTGACCACCCTGCTGCTGTCGACGGGCGTGCCGATGCTGGTCGCGGGCGACGAGATGGGCCGTACGCAGGGCGGCAACAACAACGCGTACTGCCAGGACAACGAGACCGGCTGGCTGGACTGGTCGCTGCTCGAACAGCCCTGCTGGCGGGAGCTGACCGAGCTGACGGCGCGGGTGCTGCGGCTGCGCCGCACCCACCCGGTGCTGCGCCGCCGGGCCTTCTTCTCCGGGCTGCCGCAGGCGGCGGACGGGCTGCGGGACCTGGCGTGGTTCACCCCGCGGGGTACGGAGATGACCGAGGGCGACTGGTACGCGCCGGCCGCCACGGTCGGGCTCTTCCTCTCCGGGCGCGACATCCCCGGCCGCGACGCACGGGGCGAGCAGATCACCGACGACAGTTTCCTGGCGATCCTGCACGCCGACCACCGCCCGGCCGCTTTCCGGCTCCCCGGACCGCCGTGGGCACAGAGCTACGAACTGGTCCTGGACACCTCGCGGGAGGACCAGACCGCGGCCCCCGGCACCGTCCACCCGGGAGACGGAACGCTGACCGTGCCGCCCAGGTCGGTGCTGCTGCTGCGCGTGGCGCGGTGAGCGGGGCCGGGGACAGGGCCGGGGCCGGGGCCGGGGTCGGGGTCAGCCGAGGATGCCCCGGTCGTAGCCGATCGCCACGGCGGCGGCCCGGTCCTTGGCGCCCAGCTTGGCGAAGATGTGGGTGAGATGGGTCTTCACGGTCGCCTCGCTGATGAACAGCTCGGCGGCGATCTCCCGGTTCGACGTGCCCTTCGCGACCAGCTCCAGTACCTCGCGCTCACGGCCCGACAGCGCCTCGCTGCCCGCGGCCGCCGGGGTGCGCACCCGTGAGATGAGCCGGGAGGCGACGGCGGGCGAGAGCACGGTGCGGCCGTCGGCGGCGGCACGTACGGCGGTGAACAGCTCGTCGCGGGGCGCGTCCTTGAGCAGATAGCCGGTCGCCCCGGCCTCGATCGCGGGCAGCGTGTCGGAGTCGGTGTCGTACGTGGTGAGCACCAGCACCTTGGACCGGGCGCCGCGACCGGCCAGCTCCGCGATGGCGGCGACCCCGCCGCCGCCCGGCATCCGCAGGTCCATCAGGACCACATCGGGATCCAGCCGGCCCACCATCTCGACCCCCTCCACCCCGTTCGAAGCCTCCCCCAGCACCCGGAAGTCCGGGGCCGAATCGAACATGCCGCGCAGACCGTCCCGTACGACGGGATGGTCGTCGACGACTACGAGCGTGATGACGCGTGCGGGTTCTTCAGCCATGGCAGGCCAACCGTACTGGTCAGCGGCCGTGCCGGACCAGGGGCACCCGGGCACTGACCGCCGTGCCCCGGCCCGGCTCGGTCTCCACCTCGACCGTGCCCGCGATGCGCTCGGCGCGGGCCCGCATGCCGCCGAGCCCGAAACCGCCCGCGCCGCCGGCCCGCGGCAGGGCGGCCGGGTCGAAGCCGCAGCCGTCGTCCCGTACGTCCAGGGTGAGTTCGTCGCCCATGAACGACAGCGTGACCCCGGCCCGGGAGGCCCGGGCGTGCCGGCCGACGTTGGCGAGGGCCTCCTGCGCGATCCGCAGGAGGGTGGCGGCTATCTCGTCGTGGACCGGCTCGACGGTGCCGGTGACCGTGAACTCGGCCCGGACCCCGAGACGTTCCGCCCAGTCGGTGACCGTGCGCTTCAGCGCGCCCGGCAGGTCGTCGTGTTCCAGTGCCGAGGGGACCAGGTCGTGGACCGAGCGGCGGGCCTCGCCGAGGCTGTGCCGGGCGAGCGTGGCGGCGCGGTCCAGATGCGTCCGGGCCAGCGCCGGGTCCTTCTCGCCGATCGAGGTCACCACCTGGAGCTGGGCGATGATGCCGGTCAGCCCCTGGGCCAGGGTGTCGTGGATCTCGGCGGCGAGCCGGCGGCGCTCGTCGGCGACGCCCGCCTCGCGGGCCTGGACCAGGAGCTGGGCGTGCAGCCCGGCGTTCTCCGCCAGGGCCTGTTCGAGGCGGGCGTTGGCCGACTCCAGTTCGGCGATGGTGTCGACCTGGGTGCGGGCGTGGTGGGCCTCGCGGTCGCCGATCCTGGCGAAGACCATGGTGAGGGTTCCGTGCAGGCCGAGCAGGGCGACGAAGGCCACCCAGTTCATCGCGGAGACCGGCGGCAGGCCGCTGCCGCACTGCGCGCCCGCCATGATGACGGCGGTGGCCAGCAGCCCGGGGCGCACCGCCCGGGCCGGGAGCAGCCGCCCGGTGTCGAAGTACCCGAGGATCGCGTACACGGAGAAGAACGGGTTGCACCAGGTGAGCGCGAAGGCGATCAGGGTGCGGGCGACGTAGTAGCACTGCGGCGTCCGCGACCCGGGGACGATCATCGGCCCGAACCGCCCCCACCAGAGCTGGAGGGCGAGGGCGACGGGCACCAGCACCGCGGCGGCGTACACGTCCGCGCGGTCCATGATGAGCGGGGCGCTCACGGCCGATACGAAGGTGCTCAGGCCGAGGAACCCGTAGGGCCCGTACCGGAAGAACCGTTCCCATCCGTGCTCGGCGTTCACCGTGTCGTTCCGGTGTGCCGTCGCCGTGTCCCACGCCTTCATGGGGTGCAGTCTCCCCGTCCCCGGCGTCCCGGTCACTCCCAGCGGAAGAGACGGGCCGCGAGGAAGGTCAGCAGAGCCGTCCACAGCGCCATCACGCCGAGCTGGGCGAAGCCGGGCCAGCTGCCGGACGCCGCCCGGTCCAGCGCCTCGGAGGCGGCGCCGAACGGGGTGAACCGGACGATGGTGCGCAGGGTGTCGGGCATGCTCTGCACCGGGATCCAGACCCCGGCGGTGAACATCATCACGAGGTAGACGACCGAGCTGATGGCGGCGGACGCCTTGGCCGTGCGGGCGAGGGCGCAGAGCAGCGAGCCGAGCGCCAGCACGCTCGCCACGGCCAGCAGCAGCGCCACGGCGTAGCCGAGCGGCCGGCCGGGCAGTGCGACGCCGAAGCCGATCCGGCCGACGGCCATCGCCAGCGCGGCGGAGCCGAGGGCGGCGGCGCCGTGCAGGGCGATCTGCGCGGTGAGCAGCGCGGAGGGGCGTACCGGGGTGGTGGACATCCGGCGCAGGATGCCGCGTTCGCGGTATCCGGTGAGGACCGGCGGCATGGCCTGGAGCCCGGCCATGATCATGCCCAGCAGCACCGCCACCGGGACGTAGAGGTCGATGACACGCCGTCCGCCGAGTTCGTCGGTGTGCTCCCGGAAGGAGGGGATGAGACCGAGGATCGTCAGCAGCACGGTCGGGAAGACCATGATCCAGAACAGGCTGCCGGGTTCGCGGAGGAAGAGCCGGATCTCGGAGCGGAGCACCGCACGGTGGGCGGAGGCGGCAAAGGCCGTCGCCGGGGCCGGGTTCGCCGTGGTCATCTCAGACAGCCTGTTCTGTGAGGTCGAGGAAGGCGTCGTCGAGCGTCGCCTCGGAGACGCGGAGCCGGTGTGCGGTGATGCGGTGGCGGGCCAGCAGGGAGATGACCGCGTTGACCGTCTCGTCGGTGCCGCCGATGACGATCCGGTCGTCCTTGCGCTCCAGGGAGGCCGCGCCGGGCAGTTGCTCCAGCTCGGTGTCGGTGAGCGGCCGCGAGGGGGTGAAGGAGATGACCGTGGAGCCGTCCGAGCCGCCGATCAGGCCGGACGGGGTGTCGAGGGCGACGACCTTCCCCTTGTCGATGACGGCGATCCGGTCGCAGAGCTGCTTGGCCTCCTCCATGAAGTGGGTGACCAGCAGGACGGTGACGCCGCTGTCGCGTACGTCCTCGATCAGCTTCCAGGTGTCCCGGCGGGCCCGCGGGTCCAGGCCGGTGGTCAGCTCGTCGAGCACCACCACCCGCGGTCCGCCGACCAGGGCGAGCGCGATGGACAGCCGCTGCTTCTGGCCGCCGGAGAGTTTGGCGAACCGGGTGCCGTACACGGTGTGCAGGCCGAGCCGTTCGGCGAGTTCCCGCCAGTCGGCGGGGTCCGGGTAGAAGGCGCTGTACAGTTCGAGCGCCTCGGCCACGGTGATTTTGGGCTGGAGTTCGCTCTCCTGGAGCTGGGCGCCGAGCAGCCCGGTGACCCGGTCGTGGTCGGCGACGGGATCGAGACCGGCGACCCGGACCCTGCCCGCGTCGGGGATCCGCAGCCCCTCGACGCACTCGACGGTGGTGGTCTTGCCCGCACCGTTGGGGCCGAGGATCCCGAAGATCTCCCCCTCCTCGACGGCGAAGCTCACGCCGTCGACCACGGGGCGCCCGGCGTAGGACTTGCGCACCCCGTCCACTTCGATGATTGCCATGTCCACGAGCATCGGGGCGCCGCGGCCGGCGCGCCATCGTCCATCGCGCTCGAAGCGGCATCGGCCGATCGGTTGATACGGGCTACGACCTGCGGGTGGAGCACGGCCCGGCAGCGGGCCACGACCTGCGGTGCCGTGTCCCGGCCGGCGCCGGTCGGCCGGAAAACCACATGAGCGGTGTCAGGGGTGAACCGTAGTCTCGGCTGTGATGCCAGAAAAACATGCAGAGCCCAAGGATCGGTCCACCGCCCAGTCCCTGTTGCGGCTGTGGCCCTATGTGAAGCCGGTACGGCACCGGCTGTTCGGTGCCGCGCTGGTGGCGGTCGCCGCGTCCTGTATCGCCCTGGTGATCCCCCTCGTACTGAAGTGGATGGTCGACGGCCCGGTGGCGGACCGGGATCCCGGCGGGGTCTGGCTCGGGGCGCTGTATCTGCTGTTGCTGGGCATCGGTGAGGCCGCGCTCTTCGGGGTGCGGCGGTGGATGGTGGCGCGGCCGCTGGCCGGGGTCGAGGCGGCGATGCGGGCCGATCTGTACCGGCATCTGCAACGGCTTCCGGTGGCCTTCCACGACCGCTGGGCGTCGGGGCAGTTGCTCTCGCGCGCGACCACGGACCTGATGCTGCTGCGTCAGTTCCTGGCCTTCCCGCTGACGTTCCTGCTGGTCAACGGGGTGACGATCCTGATCGGCTTTGTCATTCTGCTGATGCAGCAGTGGGTGCTGGGGCTGGTGCTGCTCATTCCGGTCGTGCCGCTGATGATCATCTGCTCGGCCTTCGAGACGAAGTACTCGATCGTGGCGCGCAAGGCCCAGGACCAGGTCGGCGATCTGACGACGGTCGTCGAGGAGAGCGTGCTCGGCATCCGGATCATCAAGGGCTTCGGCCGGCACCGCAGCCAGGCCCGCACCTTCCGCGCCCTCTCGCAGCGGCTGCGCGCCACGGAGCTGGGCAAGGCCCGGCTCCTGGCTGCCATCTGGGCCGCGATCACCGTGATCCCGGAGCTGGCCATCGGCGCGGCACTGGTGCTCGGCACCGTTCAGGTCGCGGACGGCGAGCTCTCCGCGGGCACCCTGGTCGCCTTCCTCTCCACCGCGCTCGCGCTGCGGTGGCCGGTCGAGTCGATCGGCTTCCTGCTGGCGATGAGCCAGGAGTCGGCGACGGCGACCGAGCGGTACTTCGAGGTGATGGACGTGGCCGAGGAGAACGACACGTCCGGCGCGGACGGTCCCGTCGCGGGCGGCGGCCCGGAGCGGGGCGAAATGGTCTTCGAGGGCGTGGAGTTCCGCTATCCCGACGCGGAGCCCGGCTCCGTGCCCGTGCTGTCCCGGATCGATCTGCGGATCCGGCCCGGCGAGACGATGGCCCTGGTCGGGGCCACGGGTTCCGGCAAGACGACGCTCACCGCCCTGGTCCCCCGGCTGCACGAAGCCACCGCGGGGCGGATCACCCTGGACGGTACGGACATCACCGCCATGACCCGGAAGCAGCTGCGCGAGCTGGTGTCGGTGGCCTTCGAGGAGCCGACGCTCTTCTCGGCGAGCGTCGGGGAGAACGTGCTGATGGGCGGCGACGGCGCCGGGGAGGACGAGCTGCACAGGGCACTGGCCGTCGCCCAGGCGGACTTCGCGCACGAGCTGCCCGAGGGCGTCGGCACCCAGGTCGGCGAGCAGGGGCTCAGCCTCTCCGGCGGCCAGCGGCAGCGGCTCGCGCTGGCCCGCGCGGTGGTCGGCCGGCCGCGCTTCCTGGTGCTGGACGATCCGCTCTCCGCGCTGGACGTGCACACCGAGGCGCTGGTGGAGGCCGCTCTGCGGCGGGTGCTGGCGCAGACCACGGCGATCGTGGTCGCGCACCGGCCGTCCACCGTGATGCTCGCGGACCGGGTGGCGCTGCTCTCGCAGGGCCGGATCGCCGCCGTCGGCACCCATCAGGAACTGCTGCGCAGCAGCCCCGAGTACGCCTGGCTGATGTCGGGCGCCGAGGGCGCTCCGGACGCGGTGGACGCGGCGGACGCGCCCGCCGAGGACGCCTTCCCCGCCGAGAAAGGCCTCACCCGATGACCAGTACGACGACCACGGACCACGTCCCCGGCGAGAACGCCGAGAACGCTGAGAACACCGAGAGCGCCGAGAACACCGAGGTCGCCGGGGACCGGTTCGACCGGGACGATCTGCCCACCCCGGCCGGTGCGACCGGGGCGCTGCTGAGGTCGCTGCTGCGGCCGCACAAGGCCCGGGTGGTGGTCGCCGCGCTGCTGCTGCTGGTCCAGCAGGCCGCGGTGCAGGCCGGACCGCTGCTCGTGGCGTACGCCATCGACAGCGCGGTGCCCGCCTTCCGGGACGAGCGGTACGGGCCGCTGATCGCGGTGGCGGTCGGGTACGCGTTGTGCTCGGCGGTGGCCGGGGGCATGCAGTACGCGTTCATCCGGGTCTCCTCCCTGCTCAACCAGGACGTGCTGCTCGATCTGCGCGGACGGATCTTCCGTCATGCGCAGGCGCTCAGCGTGGACTTCCACGAGCGCTACACCTCGGGCCGGCTGATCTCCCGTTCCACCACGGACGTGGAGTCGCTGCGGGAGCTGCTCAGCGAGGGGCTCCAGGAGCTGATCGGCGTCATCCTGTCCTTCGTCTCCATCTCGCTGATGCTGCTCTGGCTGGACTTCGGCCTGGGCGCGCTGGCCGTGCTCTCCCTCGTACCCCTGTATCTGCTGGTGCGGCGCTTCCAGCGGCGGGCCGGGGTGCTGTACTCCGGGCGGTCCACGGCGATCGCCGCGGTCATCGTGAAGTTCGCGGAGACGATGAACGGCATCCGTCCCGTCCAGGCGTTCCGCCGCGAGCCCGTCAACGACGCGCACTTCGAGGACCTCAACAACACGCACCGGTGGGCGAACGGCTCCGCGATGCTGGAGATGGCGCGGTACGTCGTCGGCTCGCGGCTGGTCGCCAACACGGCGGTCGCCGGAATCGTGCTCTGGGGCGCGTACCGGGTGGCCTCGGGCACTCTGGCGCTCGGTGTGCTGGCCGCGGCCGTGCTCTATCTGCGCCGGCTGTACGACCCGATCGACCGGCTCGGCATGTTCCTCAACTCCTACCAGTCGGCCGCGGCCTCGTTGCAGAAGATCGCGGGGCTGCTGGCCCAGACCCCGTCCGTACCGGAGACGTCGAGCCCGCGCGAGCTGCCGTCCCCGACCGGTGAACACCCGGGCCGCGAGGTCGTGTTCGACCAAGTGCGCTTCGCCTACCGCACCGGCGGCGAGGTGCTGCCCCGCTTCGACCTGACGATCCCGGCCGGCCAGACCGTCGCCGTGGTCGGTTCGACGGGTGCCGGCAAGTCGACGCTGGCCAAGCTGCTGGCCCGGTTCTACGACCCGACGGACGGGCGGGTGCTGCTCGACGGCACGGACGTGCGCGACCTGGCGGTGCCGGAGCTGCGGCGGGGTGTGGTGATGGTGACCCAGGAGGCGTTCCTGTTCTCCGGGACAGTCGCCGAGAACATCGCGATCGGCAGCCCGGACGCGACCCGGGCGGAGATCGAGCAGGCCGCCAAGGCGATCGGTGCGCACGACTTCATCAGCGGGCTGCCCGACGGATACGACACGGACGTACGCAAGCGGGGCGGCCGGATCTCGGCCGGTCAGCGGCAGCTGGTCGGCTTCGCCCGGGCCCTGCTCGCCAACCCGGCGGTCCTCATCCTCGACGAGGCGACCAGCTCCCTGGACGTTCCCGGCGAACGGGCGGTGCAACGGGCCATGGACACGGTGCTGCACGGCCGCACCGCGGTGGTGATCGCCCACCGCCTTTCGACGGTGGAGATCGCGGACCGGGTCCTGGTGATGGAGCACGGCCGCATCGTGGAGGACGGCGCCCCCGCCGAACTCATCGCCGGCACGGGCCGCTTCGCGGGGCTGCACCGGGCGTGGCGGGAGAGCCTGACGTGACACGGCGGGAAAGGACGGGGCGGCCCGGGCGGGGCGGGCCGGGCTCCGTGATCCGCGTGTTCAGCACTGAAGCCGAATGTGTGATGGGCATTCACTGAACGGGAATTTGCCGAATCCGGCCATTCTCTGCGCCTGCTGATATCGGTACGCCGCTACCGACTGATTTTGATCATTCTCCGCCGCTACCATTCCTCTGGTTCCCTCGGGGGAAGGAATGGCACATGTACAGCATCATCGTGGTGCCCGCGAACGGTTCCGGACCTGCCGACCAGATCCGTCTCGAACCCGGCGAGACACTCGCGTTCGGCAGGAATTCGGCCCCTCCGGCCGCGGGCCGCCGCCATCTCACCATCGAGCACTGCGGGGTCTCCCGCACGGCGGGTGAGATCACGGCGTCGGTGGCGTTCTGGACGCTCAGCAACCACAGCGCGCGGCAGACGTACGTCGTGGAGAACCCGGAGGGGGCCGGCGAGCACATCAAGATCGCGCCGGGTCGGGTCGAGGCGCCGATCCCGTTCGAGTTCTCCCGTGTGGTGCTTCCCGCCGGCGGCGATCTCCTCAACTTCGACGTCTGGGCGCCGCGCCACGACTACGCCGACCTGCCCGCCGACAGGTCCGGGGGCGAGGCCACCACGCTGGCCTTTCCGCTGGACCGCACCAAGCGCTATTTCCAGGTGCTCGCCGCCCTGTGCGAACCGCGGCTCCGCGGCGAACCGCACGCACCATTACCGACCGTCGACCAGGTGACCGAACGGCTGCGCCCCGTCTGGCCGGCCGCGGGCCGCGCCTCGGTCCAGTGGAACATCGACTATCTGGCGGTCAAGCTCCGCCTCAAACAGCCTCCGGAATCCGCCGCGAGCGGCCCCCGCCTCAACGGGAAGAAAGAGACCCTGGTCGCCCTCGCGCTGCGCTTCGACCTGGTGAGCCAGGACCAACTGGACGTCCTCGAAAAGCCGACGCCATGACG
This sequence comes from Streptomyces sp. CLV115, assembly GCF_038448545.1. Taxonomy (NCBI): domain Bacteria; kingdom Bacillati; phylum Actinomycetota; class Actinomycetes; order Kitasatosporales; family Streptomycetaceae; genus Streptomyces; species Streptomyces sp. CLV115. Next base: position 25,759 of record NZ_JBCEWQ010000031.1, on the reverse strand, counting down.
GCAGGGGAACATCCCACCGTCCCGGTCCCGGCCGGCTATCGCATCGGCCGCTGGGAAGTCCGCGAACCTCTCGCCTCCGGAGCGTTCAGCAGTGTCTACGCCGCACGGGCCACCGACCCCGGTTCCGGCTCCGCCGACGGGCTCCCCGCCGACGCGGCGCTGAAGATCCTGACCACCGGCACCCGGACCCCGCGCCAGCTGAGCCACCTCCAGGAGCTGGCCCGTCGCGAGCTGGAGATCCACCGCAAGCTCCAGCACCCGCGTCTCATCCGGATGTTCGAGGCGCAGACCATCGACGATCCCGGACGCCCGGCGCTGGACGGCGCCACGGTCCTCGTACTGGAGCGCGCCGCGGGCTCCGTCGAGGACCTGCTCGGCCGCTCCGGCGCCGGGCCGCTGCCCGCCGCGCCGGGTCTGCTCGCCCAGATCTGTGAGGGGATCGCCCAGCTCCACCGGGCGGGCTGGGTGCACGGCGATCTGAAGCCGGCCAACGTCCTGCTGATGGCGGACGACTCCGTCCGGCTGGGCGACTTCAACCTCGCCTCCGAGATGGAAGGCACCCACGCCTACGCGCCGGTCTTCGCGACACCCGACTACACCCCGCCGGAGCTGCTCTGGTCCGAGATCTCCGAGCAGGGCCGGCAGATCCGCCCCACCGCCGACATCTGGGCCTTCGGCATCCTCGCCCACCTCCTGCTGACCGGGACGCTGCCGCTGCCCGGCGGCACCCCCGCGGCCCGCAGGGACAGCCTGCTGCGCTACGCACGCGGCAGGGAGGAACTGCGGCTCTCCGCCGAACTCCCCGAGGCCTGGCGGCCGATCGTCACCGACTGCCTCGCGCGCAGTCACGAGGACCGCGCGGTGCACGACGCCGGTTCCCTGTTGCGCCGGGTGGAGGCCGCCGCGGGCACCGGCCCGTCCCCCCGCCTGCCCCGTCTGCGCCCCCGCAGGGTGCCCCGCCGGGTGTGGGCGGCCGGCGTCGCGGCCGCGCTGATCGCCTCCGGCAGCGCCTACGCGCTGCGCGACCGGCCGCAGGACCCCGCGCTGTACGGCGCCGAGGAACTGCGCACGGACCAGGGCGTCCCCGTCGAGTACCGCGGTCTGATCGTGGACGCCGCGCACACCTGCGAGAGCCGCGACGTCACCCCGGCACTGATCGCCGCGCTGCTGAAGACCGAGTCGGACTTCGACCCCGCTCTCGCCGATCCGGCCAAGGACGAGTACGGCATCGCCCGCTGGACACCCGGCGTCCTCTACTACTGGCTGCCCGACAACCAACGCCCCGCCAAGGTGAAGGACTTGAAGCCCCCCTTCCCCCCGAAGACGTCGATCCCGGCCGTCGGCCGCTATCTGTGCGACATCTCCCGCACCCTGTCGAAGGACGTGCGGGGCAACCGGCAGGTGGCGGTGGCCGCCGCCTACCGGACCTCGGTCGAGATCGTCAACAAGGCCGCCGGCGTCCGCCCGCAGGAGCGCTCCTACGCCGCGAGTATCGAGCGTCGGCTGGACCAGTACACGCCGGGCAGCGGCTGACCGAGCAGCACGGGTACCTCGGACGTCCGAGGTACCGCTTCCGGCTGCGGCACCGCATCGTTGCAGCTGTGCGCCGGTACAGGGGAGCGGCGCAACCCGAGTCACTGAAGGAGCCCGTCATGAGGACATTCCGTACGCTGCTCACCGCCGCGACCGTGACCGCCGGTGTCGCACTGGTGATGACACCCGGTACGGCCGAAGCGGCACAGAAGGCGTGGGACTGCCCGAGCGGCTATGTCTGCCTGTACACCAAGAGCGGCGGAACCGGCCAGCGCTGCTACACGGACATCTCGATCACGAAGTGGACGACTCCGTCCTGCAACACCGTCAAGTTCCAGTCGTCGTTCAACAACGGCACGGTGTCCGGCGGGGTCAACCACGTCCACGCGTACACGGAGTACTCGTACGGCGGGGGTGACCACCACCTCGTCCGCGGCAACAAGGGCCGCCTGACCAGCGATGAGCACCCGACCGGCATCAGCATCAAGTCCATCAAGTGGACGTCGAGCTGACCTGACCGTCGCGCCGGGCCACGGCCGTCGGGGCGAGTGGCGGTCGTCCGAGGGCGACCGCCTACGGGGCCGGGGCGCCGGGGTCCGACAGGGCGATCGCCCCGGCCGGACACAGGTCGACGGCCCGGCGGACCGAGTCCCGCGTCCCGGCGGGCGGCTCGGGCCGCAGCACGATCGCCCGGCCGTCGTCCTCGTCCTGGTCGAACACCTCACCGGCGGTGTACACGCACATTCCGGAGCCGACGCAGCGCCCGGCGTCCACCGTGATCCGCATCGCTCACGCCTCCCAGGTGACCGGGAGGCTCTTCACCCCGTAGATGTCCGCGGTCTCCGGGCGCAGGACAACCTCCTCCGGTGGTACGGCCAGACGCAGCGCGGGAAAGCGGCCGAACAGCGCGGGGAACGCGACCTTCATCTCGACCCGGGCCAGTTGCTGCCCCAGGCACTGATGGATGCCGTGCCCGAAGGCCAGGTGCCCGCCGCCCTGCCTGCCGAGGTCGAGCGTGTGGGGATCGGCGAAGCGCCCGGGGTCGCGGTTGGCGGTGTTGTACGACAGGATCACCCGCGATCCGGCCCCGATGGTCGTGCCTCCCACCTCGACGTCCTCCAGCGCCGTCCTCATGAACGTCTTGGCGACACTGAGGTATCGCAGCAGTTCCTCCACGGCCCGGTCGGCGAGCCCGGGATCGGCGCGCAGCGCGGCCAGTTGCTCCGGATTGCGCAGCAGCGCGAAGGTGCCGAGGGACAGCATGTTCGCGGTGGTGTCGAGCCCGGCCGCCAGCAGGAGCAGGGCCATCCCTCTCAGCTCCTCGTCCGTCAGATCGCTGCCGGCGAGGTCGCTGAGCACGTCGTCGGTGGGGTTCGCCCGCTTGGCGGCCACCAGCTCCGCGAGGTAGTGCTGGGTCGCGGTGTAGGCCGCGATCATGTCCTCGTCGCTGGTCTCCCCGTTCATGAACGAGTCGACCTGCTCCTGGAAGGACGCCCGGTCCCGGTACGGCACTCCCAGCAGTTCACAGATCACGATGGCGGGGATCGGCCTGGCGAACGCGGTCACCAGGTCCGCGGAGGTCCCGGCCTCCTCCATGGCGTCCAGGTGGTCTGCGGTGATCTGTTCGACGCGCTCGGTGAGCAGCCGCATCCGCCGCACGGTGAACTTGCCCATCAGCGGCTTCCGGTAGCGGCTGTGCCGGGGCTCGTCCATGAGCAGGAACTCACCGGGCGGCGCCGGGGGCGCCGTCATGTCCCCGTAGTCGATGGTCGGATGAAGCATGAGCTCCCGGCGCGAGCTGAACCGCGAGTCGGCCAGGACCGACCTGACCAGGTCGTATCCGGTGATCAGCCAGCCGGGTTCGCCACCCGGGAAGGTGTAGTGGCTGATGGGGCCGTGCCGGCGGGCGTCGAGCAGCTCGGCCGGCGGGTCGAAGGGGCAGCCGGACCCACGCTCCGTGGGCATCGTCGTGACGGTGTGCAGTAACCCACCCATGATCATTTCCCCCGTCCATTTCGCGATAGTACGCGTTTGGCCATGCCTGAAAGCTACGTTGCATCCAGAATTCCTGTCAATCGACAGAAATGCATCTACGCAGGTAAACAGCCTGAAATTGATGCAATGACGATGCGGCCGAATGCAATATCGCGTTGCAATGACTGACTGCGAAAGCAATACTGACGGCATGCCAGGAGAACGGTTGACCCAGCAGGACCGCCAGCGCATCGCGGCGGGAATCGCCGACGGACTCTCCTGCTCCGAGATCGCGCGACGGCTCGGCCGGCCGCCCTCGACGATCAGCCGGGAGATCGCCCGCAACGGCGGCTCCGGCGGCTACCGCCCCGACCGGGCGCACCGGGCGACGGGCCTGAGAGCGCGGCGTGGCACACCGGCGCCCCCGCGCACGGCCGGGTCACCGGGTGACGCGGCGGGAGAGGAGATCATCGAGGCGGCGGTCCGGGCGGGGCTGCCGAGGATGATGGCGCGCGTACACATGGACCTGCTGCTGTCCGAGGAGGGCAGGCGCACCGCGGCCGAACTGACCCGCAGGCTGAAGGTCAGCCCGGCCTCCGTCTCCCTGGCTGTGAACTACCTCGTGCAGCACGGCTACGTCCGGCGCGAACGCGATCCGCAGCGGCGGCGCGACGTCTACGTGATCGACGACGCGGCCTGGTACCGGTCCGTCGTGCTCAGCACCGTGCAGACGCTCGAAACGGCGCGGTCCGCGATGGCCATGGCGGAGGCGTCCGGCCCGGACAGCCCCGTGGGGCAGCGGATGGCCAAGGCGGGGGCGTTCCTGGAGCGGGTCAGCCTGGACATGATGGAGTCGGCCGACCGCTGGCGCGGTCTCCTGGACTGAAGGGCCCCGGCGAACCCCGGAAACCGGCAGGGCCGCGGTTCGGCGGGCGGCCCCGTCAGCCGTACATCGCCACGCGGTGCAGCGCCGCGAGCGCGTCGTCGACGGGGTGTGGCTGCGGCCTGCCGGAGGGGTCGAGCCTGTTCCACCGCTGCGTGTTCAGCGCGACCGCCATCTGCCGCTTGCCGTCGGCGCGGATCACGGCCAGCGCCCCACCGCCCCAGACCGTGCCGCCGTGGCCCCAGAAGGTACTCCGGCCGGGCTCCTCCATCGGGTACAGGCCGAGGCCGTAGTCGATCGTCCTTCCCTCCTGGGAGACGACCGGGACGGTGCGCCGCATCTGCGCCAGCGACGACGGACCGACGATCTCCCCGGCCAGCAGCTTGCCGAAGAAGCGGTTGAGGTCGGTGACGGTCGATATGAGCGAGGCCGACGGCCCCACCCATGACATGTCGAAGACGCTGTAGTCGCGCGGCGGGTCGATCATGCCGAACCACGCCTCGTAGAGCTTCGAGTGCGGCCCGTCGACGTGCGGTCCGGTGGGGAACCCCGTGTCCCGGAGCCCGGCGCGCTCGATGACGTTGCGGGTGATGTACCGCTCGGCCGTGGTGCCGGTCACCTGTGCCAGGAGTTCGCCGAGCAGCAGATAGTTGGTGTTGGAGTACAGCCCCGGAGCACCACCCGGGGCGCCGGCGGCGGGTGCGGTGACCCCCATCGCGATCAGTTCGGCGGCATCGAACCGCGTGAGCCGGTGGTCGTCCAGGCTCTGGGGTCCGGTGCCCGCGAGGTCGGGGAACGCCTTGAGCGACGGATAGGCGTACGGGAGGTACTCGGCGAGGCCGCTGGTGTGGTCCATCAGCATCCGGACCGTGATCGCGTCGCCGCGTTCTTTGGGAACCAGCTTCGGGAGGTACCGGCCGATCGGTGCGTCGAGACCGATCCGGCCGCTCTCGACCTGCTGCAGAACCGCGGCGGCGGTGAAGGTCTTGGTGATGCTGCCGACCCGGTGCCGCATGTCGGCGCGGACGGGGCGACCGGTGTCGACATCCGCGACCCCGGCGGCGCCGCGCCAGACCCGGTCACCGTCCCGCACCTCGGCGAACAGGCCCGGCACCCCGGCGCGGTGGACGTTCTCCATGGCGGCGTCCAGCGCCGCGCGATCCAGTGAGCTCTGCACGTCATGCGTCCTTTCGTGGTCCCCGGGATGGGCTCCGCATCGGTCACCGACCCGGACGAGCCGCCCCGGGCAAATGGGCACGAGTGGCATGCCGGCCCGCCCGGCACGCCCATGTCCTCATTATGCACGCGGTGCGTGCAACACCAAGTGCACAGGTAGGCTGAGATTCGGCGAGAGGAGCGGGATGGCAGGCCGAAGGCGTTGGTCGACCGACGAGATCCTGGATGCGGCGGCGGAACTGCTGCGCACGGGCGACGCGGATTCATTCAGCGTGCGCAAGCTCGCGGCGACCCTCGGAACGGATTCCTCCAGCCTCTACCGGCACTTCCGCAGCAAGACCGAGCTGCTGCGCGCGGTCGCCGACCGGATTCTTCTGGCCGCGATGGACGACTACCGCCCCGAGGGGGACTGGAAGCAGCGCATCACGTCCCTGGCCCTGCATGTGAGAGAGGCATTCGGACGGCAGCCCCCGCTCGCGGCGGTCTGGGGGCGCTACGCGTCGGGCGGCACGGGTTCCCGGATGATCATGGAGGAGGTGCTGCACGCGCTGCGCACGTCGGGGCTGCCCGACGAGGAGATCCCGGCGTGTTACCACCGGATCGCGGTCCTCATCGCCGCGTTGATCGCCTCCGAGGCCGGGGTCAGCACCGTCACCCCCAAAGAGCACGAACAGGGCATGGAGCTGTTCCGCGTGGCGGTTCTGGGCGCGGACCCCGAACGCTTCCCGACCCTGGCCCACTTCGCCCGCGACGTCCGTCCCCTCGGGGCGGACCGCCGCACCGCGTTCGAAGAGATCCTCGCCGCCCAACTCGCCCATGTCGAGGCCTCGGTCCGCGCACCGGCCGAACGTTCCTCCGCTCAAAAAGCCCCTGGTAGGGTCCGCGGAGGGCACCCACAACGCGATGGAGATGGTTCATGAGGCTGCTCCCGTTGTTCCTCCGCCGGCCGATCGAGGCGGTGTACGAACGCCGACTGGCCACCACGCTGGCGGGGCTGCCACGGCCCCAGCATGTCGGGATCATGCTCGACGGCAACCGGCGCTGGGCCCGGCAGGCGGGTCACACGGACGTCCGGGAGGGGTACCGGGCAGGTGGCGCCAAGACGACCGAGTTCCTGGGCTGGTGCGCTGCCGACGGAATCGAGCGCGTGACGCTCTTCATGCTCTCCGACGACAATCTCGGGCGCCCCGCCGAGCAGCTCGGCCCGCTGATCGAGATCATCGAAGCGACCGTCCGGGACATCACGGCCGCGGGCCGTTCCTGGGAGGTCCAGGTGATCGGCTCGCTCGACATGCTGCCCGGCGCCAGTGCCCGGGTGCTCAAGGAGGCCGCCGCCTCGACCGCGGGGCGCGGCGGGCTCAAGGTGGACGTCGCGGTCGGCTACGGCGGCCGGCGGGAGATCGTCGATGCGGTGAAGAGCGCCTTCGAGGAGCACATCGCCGCCGGAGGCGACCCTGCCGAACTGGTCGACCGGTTCGATATCGAGGACATCTCCCGGCATCTGTACTCGCCGACGGCCGACCACACCGACTTCATCATCCGGACCTCCGGAGAGCAGCGGCTGTCCGGCTTCCTTCTCTGGCAGTCCGCGTACGCCGAGATGCACTGGGTGGACTGCTACTGGCCGGCGTTCCGCCACGTGGACTTCCTGCGCGCACTCCGCTCGTACGCGAATCGCGAGCGGCGATTCGGAAAGTAGCCGTCTTCGGCGCCGGAAAGACGGTCAGACGTCGCCGAACTCCCCGGCCCTGACGCCCGCCACGAACGCGGCGAACGAGACGGCGGAGGCGTTCAACAGCGGGCCGCCCGGGGTCTTCGAGTCGCGGATGGGGACCACGCCGAGCGGGGCGACGAGGTTGGCGCCGACCTCCACGCAGGCGCCGCCGTTGCTGCTGTAGGAGGACTTGAACCAACGGTGGGATTCGGTGGTCACGGGGGAGCCCTTTCGTAGCCGCTTGAAGCCCCGCCACGCTCCCGGCGGATCACCAGGAAGCGTGGCGGGGCTTACGTCGCACGCGGTATCAGTACCCGCGAAGCCGACCGGTCAGACAGTGCCGAACTCTCCGGCCTTCACGCCCGCCACGAACGCGGCGAACGAGACGGCGGAGGCGTTCAACACCGGGCCGCCCGGGATCTTCGAGTCACGCACGGGAACCACGCCGAGCGGGGCGACGAGGTTGGCAGCGACCTCGACGCACTGGCCGCCGTTGCTGCTGTAGGAGGACTTGAACCAGCGGGGGGATTCGGTGGTCACGGGATGCCCTTTCGTACCTGCTCGATCACGGCTACGGATGCCGCCTGGGACAGCGCTTCGGCCTGCATTTGATGGTAGGCCGTTACCAGCGGCTGCACGAACCTCATATCGCGTTCCAAGCAACCCTGTTGTGCCGACTCGGTGTACGCGATCTGCGACCGGTCGGCAAGGTTCAGCAGCGTCACAGGCAGGTCGAATGCCCTGCGCTCCCCCAGGTCGAACGGAGCCACCTGCACGACGGTTGACGGCAGTTCAGCGAAAGCGACGAGCTGGTCCAGTTGCTTCGCCATGACCTCGGAACCACCCACTGGGCGTCTGATGCAGCTCTCGTCGAGGACGACGTAGACCAGCGGCGCAGGAGTTCGCCGCAATGACTCCTGCCTTCGCGCGAGGAGCGACAACCGTTCTTCCGCCTGCTGCTCGGTGATCGCTCCGCGCCGCACGGCACCGGTGGTGATGGCTGCGGCGTACTCCGGTGTCTGGAGCAAGCCAGGGATGATGCCGAGCTCGAAGAGCCTGATCTCTGCCGCGCGCACCTCGTGCGCCACGAACTCCGGGAAGCCCTCAAGTATCGCGGTGTTCCAAACGGCCCGCCCCTGGCGTTCGAGTCGGTCGCCCGTTCCGAACGCCCTGTCAGCACTTGCTGCGAAGCGAGGAGTTGGGGGCCGTCGACCAGTTTCGACGGCGGAAATATGCGTCCCCGAGCACCCCATGCGATCCGCCAGCTCGTCCTGCGTCCAGCCACGCTCGTCGCGTAACTGACGCAGGCGCTGCCCGAAGCGAGCAACGGGCGATTTTTCGGGGTCCAGCTCTTTGCGGTTCACCATCCAGCAGTCCCATCTCTCCGCTCAAACGGAGCAAGTTGAAGACCCCCCGACTCTAAGCCACGCTGATCCCCCTTGGTAGCGGAACCGTTACGGAGAGGAGTGGCCCATGTCTACGGAAGACGGCCCCCCGAGCGAGCAGAGGCCCTCACAAGTCCCCTCCACCGGCACGATGTTGGTGGACACCAGCCGTCGTGACCGGGTGGGCGAGTTCCGGGGAGTGGCCGGCCCGTACTGGTCGTTGCGGCCGGTCAGTGGTGGTGCGGAGTGGGAGGCGGAACCCGCGAACGTACGGGAGCCGAGTCCCATAGAGCGGTTGCGGGCCGAGATCGCGCGGTGCAATGCCCGGAGCGAGGGGCGGATCCTGTGACCGGCGACGTCAACACACAGTTCCAGCAACCGAGTTACCGGTGCGAGGCGGTCGCCGAAGGGCTCGTGTACGGCGCCGACGAGACGGTGCGGTACGTCCTCGGCACCTTCCGGACCATCTCCCCCGTCCTCGCCCTGCGCTGGCTCGGCGGACAGGCCCTGTGGATCGTGGGCCGGCTCGATCTCGTCGACCACCTCGCCGAACTCCGCGCCTGGTACGAGGACCGCGAGAGCCAACGCGCCGCCCACGCACACATCAAGGGCGGAGCCCCGCTGCTCGTCGTCGTCCCCGACGACGACTGCACGTACACGCTGTCCGTACGATCCGTGGAACAGGCACACACGACCACGCTCCGCTGCCGGCCCGGGGAGGGATCAACATCAGAAACCGCTCGTCACACCCCGTACGGCCCCCCGACCGCCGCAGCGCCATTCGGTACCTGTGGTGGCTGATCGTCTGCCAGCGCCGCCGGATCGCCGCCGGCGCGCTGCTGGGCAGCGCCTGGATGGTGTGCCTGACGCTGCCGCCGTACCTGCTGTCCCGCGCCATCGACGACGGGCTGCAACCGGGGCGGTGGCCCGCGCTGGCCGGCTGGGTCGCGGCGCTGCTGGGCGTGGGGGTGCTGAACGCCTGGCTGGCCATCATGCGGCACCGCACGATGACCAGGGTGCGGCTGGACGCCGCCTTCCGTTCCGTGCGGGCCGTGGTCTCGCAGGCGACCCGGCTGGGCGGGGCGCTGCCGCGCCGGGTCACGGCCGGGGAGGTCGTCACGATCGGGTTCGGCGATGTCGGGGTGATCGCCAACACGCTGACCATCACCGGCCCCGGTGTCGGCGCGGTTCTCGCCTTCTTCGTCGTGGCCGCGCTGTTGCTGTCCGTGTCACCGCTGCTCGCGGCCGTCGTGCTGCTCGGGGTGCCGCTGCTGGCGGTGCTGGTCGGCCCGCTGCTGGGGCGGTTGCAAGGGGTCGAGGCCACGTACCGGGAGCGGCAGGGCGGGCTCGCCGGTCGTTTCGCGGACATGGTCGGGGGCCTGCGCGTCCTCAACGGCATCGGCGGCAAGGAGGTGTACGCCGAGCGCTACCGGCGCGGCTCGCAGGAGCTTCGGGCGGAGGGGTACCGCGTCGGCGCGGTGACCAGTTGGATCCAGGCCCTCGGCGTCGGCCTGCCCACCCTGTTCCTCGGGGCCGTGACCTGGCTCGCGGCCCGGATGGCCGCCGAAGGGACCATCAGTGTCGGCGAGTTGGTCGCGGTCTACGGGTACGCCGCGGTGCTCGTGGTGCCGGTCGAGTTCTTCATCGAGGGCGGCTACGACCTCAGCCGCGGACTGGTCGCCGCCCGCCGGGTCATCCGGTTCCTGGACCTGGAGCCCGATTCCGTCGACGGAGCCGCGGCCTCGGACGGGCCCGGCTCGCCTGCCACGCTCCGTGATCCGGCGTCCGGTGTGGAGGTGGCGCCCGGGAGGCTGACCGCGCTGGCCGGTGCCCGGCCGGCGGAGTCGGCGGCGGTGGTCGAGCGGCTCGGCCGGTTCACCGGTTCGGCCGCGACGTGGGGCGCTGTACGCCTCGACGAGATCGACCTGACGCAGGTGCGCCGGCGGATCCTGGTCGCGGACAACGAGGCCGATCTGTTCGCCGGTCCGCTGCGCGAGGTGATCGGCGGCGCCCGGGACCGTGACGAGGAGTCCATCGACCGGGCCCTGTACGCGGCCGTGGCCGAGGACATCGTGCGCGGTCTGCCCGACGGACTCGACTCGCGGGTCGACGCGCAGGGCCGCAACCTCTCCGGAGGCCAGCGCCAGCGCGTCCGGCTGGTCCGGGCCCTGCTGGCCGATCCCGAGGTGCTGCTGGCGGTGGAGCCCACCTCGGCGGTCGACGCGCACACCGAGGCGGCCATGGCGACCCGGCTGCGCGCCGCACGCTCCGGGCGCACCACCGTCGTCACCAGCACGTCGCCGCTCCTGCTGGACCAGGCCGACACCGTCTGCTATCTGGTCGACGGTCGCGTCGCGGCCGTCGGCAGCCATCGTGAACTCCTGGACCGGGAGCCCGGCTACCGGCTTCTGGTGTCCCGTGGCACGGAGGACGACGTCCCCGCCGACGAAGAAACCGTCCCGCCGTCCAGGGAGGCCGTGCGATGACCACCGGAACCGGAGCGGCGCACCAGGCGCTGCCCATCGCCGAACCGTCCCGGATACGCCGGGCGGCGCTGCGGCTGATCCGGCTGGACGGCCGCGTCTTCGCCGCCATGATCGGCCTCAACGCGCTGGCCGCCGGTGCAGGACTCGTCGGCCCGTGGCTGCTCGGCCGGATCGTCGACGAGGTCGGGGCGGGCGCCGGGGTGGCCGCGGTGGACCGCCTGGCGCTCACCATCCTCGTCTTCGCCGTGGCGCAGCTCCTCCTGGTCCGCTGGGCCGGTCACGTAGGACACCGCTTCGGCGAGCGGACCCTCGCCCGCATCCGCGAGGAGTTCGCCGACCGGACGCTCGGGCTGCCCGCCCGGGTGGTCGAACGGGCCGGGACGGGCGATCTGCTGACCCGAGGCACCACCGATGTCGCCATGGTCGGCGCCACCCTCCGGGACGCCGGACCCGAGGTCCTCATCGCCGCGGTCCAGGCGCTGTTCATCCTCGGTGCGGTCTTCGTGCTGGACCCGTTGCTCGGTGCGTGCGGGGTGCTGGGCCTGCTCGGGATCTGGTTCGCCGCCCGCTGGTATCTGCGCCGGGCGCTCACCGCGTACCTGGCCGAGGGAAGCGCCAACTCGGCGCTCGCGGAGCAGCTCGCGGCCACCGCCGCCGGGGCCCGCACCGTCGAGGCCCTCGGGCTTCAGCAGCGCCGTGTCACCGCCTGCGAGGAGGCCGTCGAGGAGTGCTGGAGGACCCGGACCAGGACGCTGTTCCTGCGCAGTGTGCTCTTCCCGGCCGTGGACGTCTCGTACGTCATTCCGGTGGCCGGTGTCCTGCTGGTCGGCGGCGTACTGCACGACCACGGCGCGGTGAGCCTCGGCGCGGTGGTCGCATCGGCCCTGTATCTGCGGCAGCTCTCCCAGCCCCTGGACACCATCCTCCAGCGGCTGGAGCAGCTCCAGAGCAGCAGTGCCTCCTTCGCCAGGGTCGAGGGTCTCGCCCTGGCGGCGCACGTACCGCCGGCCGCCTCCCCCGCACCGGCCGACGACCGGATCGAGGTGACGGACGTGCGTTACGCCTACGACGGCGGGGGCGACGTCCTGCACGGTGTCGGCCTGACGGTCCGCCCCGGCGAACGGCTCGCGGTCGTCGGCCCCTCCGGCGCGGGCAAGACCACCCTGGGCAGGCTGCTTGCGGGCATGGACGCACCGCGCACCGGCTCGGTGACGGTCGGGCAAGTCCCGGTCGCAGGGCTGGACCCCGAACGGCTGCGCAGGCACGTCGTGCTGGTCACCCAGGAGCACCACGTCTTCCTCGGCACGGTCCGGGACAACCTGAGGATCGCCTCGGCCGACGCCACCGACGACGAACTGCGCGCGGCGCTGGCCGCCGTCGGCGCCGACTGGGCCGACGAACTGCCGGACGGCCTGGACACCGATCTGGGCCACGGGGCGCACCGGCCGGACGGCGCACGGGCGCAGCAGCTGGCCCTGGCGCGCGTGGTGCTGGCCGATCCGCACACGCTGATCCTCGACGAGGCCACCGCGCTCCTGGACCCGAGGACGGCCCGGCACACGGAGCGGGCGCTGGCCGCCGTTCTCGAAGGCCGGACCGTGGTCGCCGTCGCGCACCGCCTGCAGACGGCCCACGACGCCGACCGGGTGGCGGTGATGGAGGACGGCCGGATCACCGAACTGGGCACCCATGACGAGCTGGTGGCGGCGGGCGGCGCGTACGCCGCGCTCTGGCGTTCCTGGCACGGCGAACGGCCGTCCTCGTCCTGAAGGCCCCGCTCCGTAGTCCCCGCCGCCGTCCTGAAGGCTCCGCCCGTCCGCCCCGCTCGGCGCGCGCGGGCGGGGCGGAGCTGGTCTGCTGGTCGGGGGGGCCGTCCGACCACGACCCGGAGAGATCCAGATGAGCGTCCCCAGCACCTACCGAGCCGCGCAGGCCGCAGCCGCCGGCGGCCCCTTCGAGATCGTCGAGCGCGCGGTACCGCAGCCGGGGCCGGGGCACGTCCGGATCTCCGTGGACGCCTGCGGGGTCTGTCACAGCGACGCGTTCTTCGTGGACGGCGCGCTGCCGGGCGTACGGTTCCCGGTGGTCCCGGGGCACGAGATCGCCGGCCGGATCGAAGCACTGGGCGAGGGCACGCAAAGTGCCTGGCAGGTGGGCGACCGGGTGGCGGTGGGCTGGTTCGGCGGCAGCTGCGGCCACTGCACACCGTGCCGGCAGGGCGACTTCGTGGTCTGCCTGAACCTGAAGGTGCCCGGGTGGTCGTACGACGGCGGCTACGCCGAGAGCTTGGTCGCCCCGGCGGACGCCCTGGCCCGGATCCCGGACGCGCTGTCGGCGATCGACGCGGCGCCGATGGGCTGTGCGGGGGTGACCACGTTCAACGGGCTGCGGCGCAGTTCCGCCCGGCCGGGCGACCTGGTCGCCGTGCTGGGCATCGGCGGCCTCGGTCACCTGGGTGTGCAGTACGCGGCGGCGATGGGCTTCGAGACGGTGGCGATCGCCCGGGGGGCCGCCAAGGCCGACTTCGCGAAGGAGCTCGGCGCCCACCACTACATCGACAGCACCGCGGGCACCGGCGTCGCGGACGCGCTCCAGTCCCTGGGCGGGGCCAGGGTGGTGCTGGCCACCGCCGCCAACTCCGCGGCGATCACGTCGACCGTGGACGGGCTCGCGCCCCGTGGCGAGCTGGTGGTCATCGGGGCGGACCCGGAGCCGCTGGGCATCAGCCCGAACCAGCTGCTGATGTCCGGCAAGGTCGTCCGGGGCCATCCGTCCGGCACCGCGCAGGACGTGCAGGACACCCTGGCGTTCAGCACCCTGCACGGCATCCGCCCGATGACCGAGCCGGTGCCGCTGGACGGGGTGGAGGAGGCGTACCGCAGGATGCTGTCCGGTGCCGCCCGCTTCCGGATGGTGCTCACCAACGGCTGACCCCGGCCGCGGGCCTCGGCCCGGTGCACGCGGACACCGGAGCAGTACGACGCAGAGCACGGCGGCGGCACCGGCCGTGCCCGGGCCGCGGGTGAGAACCCGGTCCGCCGGGGCGGGCACCGTCTCCTCCGGCCGGTGCGGGAGCTGCCGGGCCACCGCGGCCGCGCCGGCCGGCGTCACCGCCGGGTGCCCGGCAGTGCGGGGCCGGTCCGGCTGACGCCGGACGAGGCGTTCGCGGAACACCCGCCGGGCGCCGTGCCGCACGGCCGGCGGCCGGGGCCGGAACTCGATGCCCGGTGGCTGCGGTCGGTGTAGGGGCGCCGTCCCTGGCCGGCCCGGGCCCACGGCCTCCTCCCCTCGGCCGACGCCGTCCGCGCACGCGACGCGGTACACGGAGTGGGTGCCGCGCGTCCTCGCGGGCGCCGGACTGCCGCCGCGCACGAAGCTCCGCATCCACCTCACGCTCTTCGCCCGACGCGCCCATGCGCCCACGCACCCATGGGCAGGGGCCTGCGACGGCCGCGGCGGCCGGCGAGCCGGAATCGCGGGCCCTCCAGGACTCCGGGCTCTCCACGGAGAAGCGGATGGAAAGAAACAAGCCACATTTCGACGCCATCTCGGCCAGTGGCGACCACCCCTTGCCCGGCTCGCTTTTCGAACACGAGGCGTTCGAGCTCGACCTCGGGATTCTCTTCGGATTCGGGCCCCGGAGGACGCTGGACGGCATCGCGGTGATGATCGGCGAAACGTCCGCTTAACGAACACGACGTTTCCGGCAACGAACGAATTCCGGCCAACTTGTTGACGCGGTCCTGACAGGAACATCTTCCGGCTGACACTCTTCACCCCGTTCTGCGCTCTTCTCGCTCACCCCGGACGGCTCACCGTGCCGCCGGTACCCCCCTCGCAGAAGGAGTCCGCGTGAGATCCACGCCCAGCCGTCGTGCCACCGCGACCGGCGCTCTGATAGCCGCAGCAGCCCTCGTAGCCGTCGGAGTCCAGACCGGCACGGCCACTGCAACTCCCAGCAGCGCCACAGCGGCGACCTCGGCGGCGGCCGGCGCCGACCACGGTGCCCTGGCCAAGCAGCTCTCCCCGTCCCAGCGCGCCGAGCTGATCCGCAAGGCGGACGCCAGCAAGGCGGACACGGCCAAGGACCTCGGTCTCGGCTCGCAGGAGAAGCTCGTCGTCCGGGATGTCGTCCAGGACAACAACGGCACCACTCACACGCGTTACGAGCGCACCTTCGCCGGACTTCCGGTACTCGGCGGCGACATGGTCGTCATGGAGTCCAAGTCCGGGGCGACCCAGGGCGTCACCAAGGCCTCCAAGGTGACCAGCGGTCAGCTGAAGGCCGTGGACCTGAAGGCGGACGTCGCACCCGCCAAGGCCGAGAAGCAGGCCCTCGGCCTCGCCAAGGCCGACGGTTCGAAGAAGACCGAGGCCGACCGGGCACCCCGCAAGGTGGTCTGGATGGCGCAGGGCAAGCCGCAGCTCGCCTACGAGACCGTCGTCGGCGGCCTCCAGCACGACGGCACCCCCAACGAGCTGCACGTCATCACCGACGCGGCCACCGGGGCGAAGCTGTACGAGTGGCAGGGTGTCGAGAACGGCACCGGCAACACCCAGTTCAGCGGCCAGGTCACCCTCGGCACCGCACCGTCGTACACCCTGACGGACACGGGCCGCGGCAACCACAAGACCTACAACCTGAACCACGGCAGCTCCGGCACCGGGACGCTGTTCACCAACTCCACCGACGTGTGGGGCAACGGCAACCCGTCGAACGCCGAGACGGCCGCCGCGGACGCGCACTACGGCGCGGCCGAGACCTGGGACTACTACAAGAACGTGCACGGCCGCACCGGCATCCGCGGTGACGGTGTCGGCGCGTACTCCCGTGTCCACTACGGCAACAACTACGTCAACGCCTTCTGGCAGGACAGCTGCTTCTGCATGACGTACGGCGACGGCTCGGGCAACAACGCCCCGCTGACCTCGCTCGACGTCGCCGCGCACGAGATGTCGCACGGTGTCACCGCCGCCACCGCCAACCTGGTCTACAGCGGTGAGTCCGGTGGCCTCAACGAGGCGACCAGCGACATCTTCGCCACCGCGGTCGAGTTCTACGCCAACAACACCAGCGACCCGGGCGACTACCTCATCGGCGAGAAGATCGACATCAACGGTGACGGCACCCCGCTGCGTTACCAGGACAAGCCGAGCAAGGACGGCGCGTCCAAGGACGCGTGGTACTCGGGCATCGGCAACATCGACGTCCACTACTCCTCGGGCCCGGCGAACCACTTCTTCTACCTGCTCTCCGAGGGCAGCGGCGCCAAGGTCATCAACGGGGTCTCCTACGACTCCCCGACCTCCGACGGCCTGCCGGTGACCGGCATCGGCCGCGCCAAGGCCGAGCAGATCTGGTTCAAGGCGCTCTCCACCAAGTTCACCTCCACCACCAACTACGCGGCGGCCCGCACCGGCACCCTCGCCGTGGCCGGTGAGCTGTACGGCACCACCAGCGCCGAGTACAAGGCCGTCATGAACGCCTGGGCGGCCATCAACGTCGGCACCCGTGACGGCGGCGGCAACCCCGACCCGGGCGGCAAGGTCTTCGAGAGCAAGACCTCGGTGGCCATCCCGGACCGCGGTGCGGCCGTCACCAGCTCGGTCAGCGTCACCGGTGTCACCGGCAACGCCCCCAGCGCCCTCAAGGTCGACGTGGACATCACCCACACCTACCGCGGTGACCTGGTCGTCGACCTCGTCGCCCCGGACGGCACCGCCTACCGGCTGAAGAACTCCTCGGCCGGCGACCCGGCGGACGACGTCCGCGGCACCTACACGGTCGACGCGTCGTCCGAGGTCGCCAACGGCACCTGGAAGCTCAAGGTCCAGGACGTCTACTCGGGTGACACGGGCAAGATCAACAGCTTCAAGCTCACCTTCTGAACCCCGCACCGGTCATGACCCGGTGACCACCGCCCGGCAGGAGCTCACGCCCTGCCGGGCGGTTGCGTGTCCGGCGGGCGCTCAGCGCATCAGCACACCCGCACCGTCCACGGCCGCCTCCGCGGGCAGCGCCACCAGGCCGAGTTCCGCCCCGGTCGCCAGCAGCGGATGGGCCGGCAGCACCCGCACCGTGTAGCCGTAGGGGCCCGTGCGGTCGAGGGCGAGCGGCCCCTCGTAGAGCCAGCGGCCCTCCAGGTCCTGGCCCCCGGCCGGCTTCAGCGGGAAGACCTGGGCGTCCGAGATCCCGTCGGCCGCGTCCACCCGGCCGGCCACCGCCTGCACCTCCACGTCGTCCGGATCCAGCACCCCGAGGGCGACCCTGACCCGGAGCAGCAGCGCCGAACCCAGCTCGGCCGATCCGTCCGCCGCGGTGGGCGCCACGGCCTCCACGTGGTCGACGGCCACCCGCGGCCAGGCGGCCCGGACCCGGGCCTTCCAGTCGGCGAGCCGACGAGCCGTCCCGGGGTCGAGCGCGCGCCGGGCGCGGGCGGCGGGCACGTACAGCCGCTCCACGTACTCGCGGACCATCCGGTCGGCCAGCACCTTGGGGCCGAGCGTGCCGAGCGTGCGGCGGACCATCTCGATCCAGCGCCCCGGAAGCCCCTCCTCGCCGCCCAGGTCGTAGAAGCGCGGCACGACCCGGTCCTCGATCAGTTCGTAGAGGGCGGCAGCCTCCAGATCGTCCCGGCGGTCCTCGTCCAGGGCCAGACCGTCGGCGGTCGGGATCGCCCAGCCGAAGTCCGGCTCGAACCACTCGTCCCACCAGCCGTCGAGCACCGAGAGGTTGAGGCAGCCGTTGAGCGCGGCCTTCATCCCGCTCGTACCGCAGGCCTCCAGCGGGCGCAGCGGATTGTTCAGCCATACGTCGCAGCCCGGGTAGAGCTTCTGCGCCATGGCCATCCCGTAGTCCGGCAGGAACACGATGCGGTGGCGCACCCGGGGGTCGTCGGAGAACCGCACCAGCTCCTGCACCAGCCGCTTCCCGCCGTCGTCGGCGGGGTGGGCCTTGCCGGCCACGACGATCTGGACCGGCCGGTCCGGGTGGAGCAGCAGTTCCCGCAGCCGGTCGCGGTCGCGCAGCATCAGCGTCAGCCGCTTGTACGAGGGGACGCGCCGGGCGAAGCCGATCGTCAGCACGTCCGGGTCGAGCACGCCGTCGATCCAGCCCAGTTCGGCCGGCTCCGCGCCCCGGGCCCGCCAGGAGGCGTGCAGCCGTTCACGCACCTCGGTGACCAGCTGGGCGCGCAGGGAACGCCGCAGCTCCCACAGCTCGCGGTCGGGGACCCCGGCGGCGGACTCCCAGCGTCCGGGCGTGCCGCCGTAGCGGTTGCGCAGCCGGAAGACCTCGGGCGCGACCCAGGTGGGTGCGTGCACCCCGTTGGTCACCGAGGTGATCGGCACCTCGTCCGGGTCGAAGCCCGGCCACAGCCCGGCGAACATCTTCCGGCTGACCGAGCCGTGCAGGGTGGAGACCCCGTTGGCCCGCTGGGCGAGCCGCAGTCCCATCACCGCCATGTTGAAGAGGCCGGTCTCACCGCCGGGGTAGGTCTCCGTGCCCAGTTGCAGGATGCGTTCGACGCCCACGCCGGAGAGTTCGCCGTCGTCGCCGAAGTGCCGGGCGACCAGTTCGCGGTCGAAGCGGTCGATCCCGGCGGGCACCGGGGTGTGGGTGGTGAAGACGGTGCCGGCCCGGACGGACTCCATCGCGGAGTCGAAGTCGAGTCCGGTGCCGGAGAGTTCCCGGATGCGTTCGAGACCGAGGAAGCCGGCGTGCCCCTCGTTGGTGTGGAACACCTCGGGTTCCGGGTGTCCGGTGAGACGGCAGTACGTGCGCACCGCGCGCACCCCGCCGATGCCGAGGAGCATCTCCTGGAGCAGCCGGTGCTCGCTGCCGCCGCCGTACAGCCGGTCGGTCACCTCGCGCTCGCCCGGCGCGTTCTCCTCCACGTCGGAGTCGAGCATCAACAGCGGTACCCGGCCGACCCGGGCCAGCCAGATGTGGGCGTGCAGCGAACGGCCGCCGGGCAGGGCCAGCACCACCCGGCTCGGGGTGCCGTCGGTCTCGCGCACCAGGGCGACCGGGAGCTCGTTCGGGTCGAGCACCGGGTAGTGCTCCTGCTGCCAGCCGTCGCGCGACAGGCTCTGGCGGAAGTAGCCGTGCCGGTAGAGCAGGCCGACCCCGATGAGCGGTACGCCGAGGTCGCTGGCGGCCTTGAGGTGGTCGCCGGCGAGGATGCCGAGCCCGCCGGAGTACTGGGGCAGGGCGGCGGTCACCCCGAACTCGGGGGAGAAGTAGGCGACGGCGGCCGGGAGTTCGGCGCCCTGCTCCAGCTGTTCCTGGTACCACCTGGGGCCGTCCAGGTAGTTCCGCAGGTCCTGGGACGCCTCGGTCAGCCGGTGCAAGAACTGCTCGTCCCGGGCCAGCTCGGCGAGCCGGCCCGCGGACACCGCACCGAGCAGCCGCACGGGGTCGCACTCCGCCGCCGCCCGGATCTCCGGGTCGACGGCCTGGAACAGCTCACGGGTCTCGGGGTGCCAGGACCAGCGCAGATTGCGGGCGAGGTCACTGAGCGGTTGAAGGGGGTCGGGGAGGACGGGACGCACGGTGAATCGACGAATGGCCTTCACGTATTCCACCTTCGCAGGGGACGCGGGGATCCGAGGGGACATACCTCGGTGCGTCCCCCACGCCCGTTCCGGCACATCGGCCACACAGGTAATGGCCGATTCCCTTCCCCCGTTCACTCTTGTGGCACTCCGCACCAGAGGGAAAGCTGCCCAGTGGCGTCCGGAAGGGCACCGACGGGCCCGTGGAACTCGGGGCGGCGCCCGACACGGACAGGTCGTCACAGAAACACCCGAGTATTTTGACAAACCACCGGATCGGCCCACCGGGAATCGCGGGAAGGCTTCTCCGGAACACAGCCCGAGTGCGCACCGGGTGCCGCATGGACGACGCCCGGATGCAGCACGAATGCGAGGCATCCGCGGGCCGGTTTTCACCCGGTTGACATCCGCGAAACATACCCGTGCCCCGCCCATTCGACTGCCATTCGAGTGAATGCGGACAGGAGCGGCCATGCCCACACACGGTCAGCCGTCAATTGAGCAGCTAGAAAGGACGCACCCCATCGGTCGCGGTGCGCGTATTCCGCCCTCCGCCGCTGTGCCGCGTCCCGTTCGGCCCGAGCCCCAGTCCCGGGCCCAGTCCCCAGGTGATTCCATGATCGGTCGCATTCCCGTACTCGACGTCCGTCCCCTCGTCGACTGCGGCCAGAGGCCCGCCAAGGCCGTTGCCGGTGAGACCTTCCAGGTCACCGCGACCGTCTTCCGCGAGGGCCATGACGCCGTCGCCGCCAATGTGGTCCTGACGGACCCGGGCGGACGCCCCGGCCCCTGGACGCCGATGCGCGAGCTGGCCCCGGGCACCGACCGCTGGGGCGCCGACGTCACCCCGGACGCGGAGGGCCGCTGGACGTATACGGTCGAGGCCTGGAGCGATCCGGTCGCCACCTGGCGGCAGCACGCCGGGATCAAGATTCCGGCGGGGATCGACACCGCGCTCGTCCTGGCGGAGGGCGCCGGGCTGTACGAGCGGGCCGCCGGCGGCGTACCCAAGCGGGACGGGCGCGAGGCGGTACTGGCCGCCGTGGACGCGCTGCGCGACGAGTCCCGGCCGGCCAACGCCCGGCTGGCCGCGGCGCTCGCCCCCGAGGCACTGGCGGCGCTCGCCCGGCACCCGCTGCGCGAACTGGTCAGCGCGTCCCGGCCGCTGCCGCTGGTGGTGGAGCGCCGGCGGGCCCTGTTCGGCTCCTGGTACGAGCTGTTCCCCCGCTCGGAGGGCGCCGTGGTCGAGCGGGCCGCCCCGTCCGCGAGGCGCAGGGGCGGGGCCGGGGAGGGGCAGAAGGCGGCGAAGGTCCCGCCGAGGATCGTCGGCGGCACCTTCCGCACGGCCGCCGAACGGCTGCCCGCGGTCGCCGCGATGGGCTTCGACGTGGTCTACCTGCCCCCGGTCCACCCGATCGGGACCACCCACCGCAAGGGCCCCGACAACGCCCTCTCCGCCGCCCCGCACGACGTGGGGGTGCCGTGGGCGATCGGCTCGGCCGAGGGCGGTCACGACGCCGTGCACCCCGCTCTCGGCACCCTCGACGACTTCGATCATTTCGTTGCGACCGCCCGGAATCTGCGCATGGAGATCGCTCTCGATTTCGCGCTCCAGTGCTCTCCTGACCACCCCTGGGTGGAGAAACATCCGGAGTGGTTCCACCATCGCGCGGACGGCACGATCGCCTATGCCGAGAATCCGCCGAAGAAATACCAGGACATCTATCCGATCGCCTTCGACAAGGACCTGGGCGGACTGGTCGCCGAGACCGTGCGCATTCTGCGGTTCTGGATGGATCACGGTGTGCGGATCTTCCGCGTGGACAATCCGCACACCAAGCCGGTGATCTTCTGGGAGAAGGTGATCGCGGACATCAACGGAACCGATCCCGATGTGATCTTCCTGGCCGAGGCATTCACCCGGCCCGCGATGATGAAGACGCTCGCGTCCATCGGATTCCAGCAGTCCTACACGTATTTCACCTGGCGCAACACCCGGCATGAAATCACCGAATACGTCACGGAGCTGTCGGGCGAAACCGCCTCCTACATGCGGCCCAACTTCTTCGTGAACACCCCGGACATCCTGTCCGGATATCTCCAGGACGGAGGCCGCCCGGCCTTCGAGGCGCGGGCCGTGCTCGCCGCGACGCTCTCCCCGTCCTGGGGTGTGTACGCGGGCTACGAGCTCTGCGAGAACACCCCGGTCCGGCCCGGCAGCGAGGAGTACCTCCACTCGGAGAAGTACGAGATCCGGCCCAGGGACTGGGAGGCGGCGGAGCGCGAGGGCCGTTCGCTGGCCCCGCTCATCACCACGCTCAACCGCATCCGGCGGCGCAATCCGGCGTTGCAGCAACTGCGGGACGTGCACTTCCACTCCACCGACAACGACGCGTTGATCGCGTACAGCAAGCGTTCGGGGTCGAACATCGTTCTGGTGGTCGTCAACCTCGACCCGCACCACACCCACGAGGCCACGGTCTCGTTGGACATGCCGCGACTCGGCCTCGACCGGCACGAGCGTGTGCCGGTGCGCGACGAGCTCACCGGCGATACCTATCACTGGGGCAGGACCTTCTACGTGCGCCTAGAGCCGGGCGTCACGCCCGCGCACGTCGTGGTCCTGCGACCGTCCCCGCCGACCGGAGGGTCACCCACACCATGATCGTCAATGAGCCTGTCCACGACACGTTCGAGGACACCCCGGCCAAGGACCGCGATCCCGACTGGTTCAAGCGTGCCGTCTTCTACGAGGTCCTCGTCAGGTCCTTCCAGGACTCCAACGGCGACGGAATCGGCGACCTCAAGGGCATCACCTCCAAACTGGACTATCTCCAGTGGCTGGGCGTCGACTGCCTCTGGCTGCCGCCGTTCTTCAAGTCGCCGTTGCGCGACGGGGGTTACGACGTCTCCGACTACACCGCCGTGCTGCCGGAGTTCGGTGATCTGGCCGACTTCGTGGAGTTCGTCGACGCCGCGCACCAGCGCGGGATGCGCGTGATCATCGACTTCGTCATGAACCACACGAGCGATCAGCACGACTGGTTCCAGCAGTCCCGCACCGACCCCGAGGGGCCGTACGGCGACTACTACGTCTGGGCCGACGACGACAAGCAGTTCCCGGACGCCCGGATCATCTTCGTGGACACGGAGACGTCCAACTGGACCTTCGACCCGGTGCGCAAGCAGTACTACTGGCACCGGTTCTTCTCCCACCAGCCCGATCTCAACTACGAGAACCCGGCGGTGCAGGAGGAGATCATCTCCGCGCTCCGCTTCTGGCTGGACCTCGGCATCGACGGCTTCCGGGTGGACGCCGTGCCGTACCTCTACCAGCGGGAGGGCACCAACTGCGAGAACCTCCCGGAGACCCACGACTTCCTCAAGCGGGTCCGCAAGGAGATCGACGCGCACTACCCGGACACCGTGCTGCTCGCCGAGGCCAACCAGTGGCCGGAGGACGTCGTCGACTACTTCGGCGACTACCAGGCCGGCGGCGACGAGTGCCACATGGCGTTCCACTTCCCCGTGATGCCGCGGATCTTCATGGCGGTGCGGCGCGAGAGCCGCTACCCGGTCTCGGAAATCCTGGCGAAGACACCGGCGATCCCGGCGAACTGCCAGTGGGGCATCTTCCTGCGCAACCACGACGAGCTGACCCTCGAAATGGTCACGGACGAAGAGCGCGACTACATGTACGCGGAGTACGCCAAGGATCCGCGGATGCGGGCCAACATCGGCATCCGGCGGCGACTCGCGCCGCTGCTGGACAACGACCGCAACCAGATCGAGCTGTTCACCGCGCTGCTGCTGTCGCTGCCCGGCTCCCCGATCCTCTACTACGGGGACGAGATCGGGATGGGCGACAACATCTGGCTCGGCGACCGGGACGCGGTACGCACCCCGATGCAGTGGACGCCCGACCGGAACGCCGGGTTCTCCTCCAGTGACCCGGGGCGGCTCTACCTCCCCACGATCATGGATCCGGTCTACGGCTACCAGGTCACCAACGTCGAGGCGGCGATGGCCTCCCCGTCGTCGCTGCTGCACTGGACCCGGCGGATGATCGAGATCCGCAAGCAGAACCCGGCCTTCGGTCTCGGTTCGTACAACGAACTGCCGTCGTCGAACCCGGCCGTGCTCGCCTTCACCCGTGAGCACGGCGACGATCTCGTGCTGTGCGTGCACAACTTCTCGCGGTTCGCGCAGCCGACGGAGCTCGATCTGCGGTCGTTCGAGGGGCGTCATCCGGTGGAGCTGATCGGCGGGGTGCGCTTCCCCGCCATCGGCAAGTGGCCCTACCTGCTCACACTCGCGGGGCACGGTTTCTACTGGTTCCGGCTGCGCAAGGACGCGCCACCGAGCTGACCGGACAGCACGTCGTACCACCAACCGCGGGGCGGTTTCCGCCGCCCCGCACGGGGCACCAACCCCCACATCGCACACATACGGCCCCTTCCGGGCCCCATCTGGCGTTTCGATCCCATCGAGTCGAGTCCGTACGGACCATCCTGACCCGACACGTCCCGCACAGCCGGACAGCTATTGCCGCAATCCGGGACACTCTTCGCATCCTGTGGTGTGCCCGGGGAAAGGACGCGATGCCATGTCGGAGGCTGCCTCCCTTCGGGTCGCCCTGGCCGACAGCCCAGCCCTGCTCCCGTCTCTCGCCCCCCTGCTGCACGAATGGCTGCCCCGGCAGCGGTGGTTCGCGGGCAAGGGACGGCCGGTCACCGCGTTCTCGCTGGTGTCGGCGACCGAGATACTGCCGGTGGGCACCGGTCCCGTCGCCGCCGGAACCGGGACCGGGCTGCTCCATCTGCTGGTCCGGGTCCAACAGCCGGCCACGCCCGAGCGGTCGCCGGACGACTGCTACCAACTGCTGCTCGGCGTACGGTCCGTACTGCCGCCCCGGCTGGCACCCGCGCTCATCGGCCGGGTGTCCGGGGGGCCGCTGACCGGCCGCACCGTCTACGAGGCGCTGCACGATCCGCGCCTGGCAGAACTTCTGCTGGAACGATTCCGTACCCCTGGCACACTGGGCGCGCTGCGCTTCGACCGGAGCGGCCCGGCCATCGCGGCGGGCCTCGCGCCGCGGCTGCTCGACACCGAGCAGTCCAACACCTCGCTCGTCTACGGCGACGCGTACATCCTCAAGATCTTCCGCCGGATCTTCCCGGGCACCAACCCCGATCTGGAGCTGCCGCTCGCACTGGCACGGGAGGGCTGCGGGCGGGTGCCCGCCCCGGTCGCCTGGTTCGAGGCCGCCACCGCCACGGAGCCGCTCACCCTCGGCGTCCTCCAGCCGTTCCTGAGCGGCGCGCAGGACGGCTGGCAGCTCGCACTGCGCGCCCTGGCCGAGGGCCGGGACTTCACCGAGGAGGCCCACGCGCTGGGCCGGGCCACCGCCGAGGTGCACACCGCGCTGGCCGCCGCCCTGCCGACGCCCGCCCTGCACCGCGCCCAGACCGAGCACCTGGCCGCCGCGATGGTGCGCCGGCTGGAGGCCGCCGCCCAGGCGGTACCGGAACTCGTGCCGTACGTCCCCGGGCTGCGCACCGCCTTCGACGCGGTGGCCGCGCTGGGGCACCGGGCGCGCGACCGGGCGGCCCAGCGGGTGCACGGCGATCTCCATCTCGGCCAGACGCTCCGCGCGGCCGACGGTTTCTGGTCACTGATCGACTTCGAGGGCGAACCGGCCCGACCGCTGCCCGAACGCCGCCGGCCGCAGCTCCCGGTCCGCGACATCGCCGGGATGCTCCGCTCCTTCGACTACGCGGCCCGCTCGCACCGCCCGTGGAACGCCGACTGGGCGGCCCGCTGCCGGACCGCCTACTGCGAGGGGTACGCCCGCGCGGCGGGCGCCGACCCGCGCGGCGAACCGGAGCTGCTGCGCGCCCACGAGACCGACAAGGCGGTGTACGAGGTGCTGTACGAGGCACGGCACCGGCCCGACTGGCTGCCGGTCCCGATGGCCGCGATCCACCGCCTGGCCGCCGACGACTGACGGCCCGGCACGCGCCCCGCCACCGTTCCCCCCGCTCCCCCGCTC